>JACQAX010000096.1 GCA_016194795.1 Deltaproteobacteria bacterium
ACCGAGATGTCGCGCTTGTCCTCCTTCGTGTCGTCGAAGTCGACGTTCACGGTGATCTTGCGGCCGACTTTCCCCTTGATGCGGACCTGCAGTTCCTGCTTCATGTTGAACTCGTGCTGGATCTTGGGGAAGCCTTGCTCGCGCGCGCGTTTGGCGCTCTTGTGGCGGGTCTCCTTGAGCTGGAGGGCGATGAGCTTGCGGCCCGAGATGCTGAGCCCCGACTCGTACGGCAGCTCGACGTTGAACCCCGGCTGCTCCGGAGGGGGCGTGACGGGCCCGGTGGAGACGGCGACCGCGGATGTCGAAGGGACCGGCCCTTGCGCGCCGGGCTCTTGGCCGCGCTCCATGGCGTCGCGGGCGCGGTTCCAGGCCGTGTAGGCGTACGTCGATCCGCAGCGGCCTTCGCCCTTCTCGACGTTGAGCGTGTAGATCGTCGAGACTTCGCCCAGCGAGTCGACGCCGTCGTCGCGGATGTCGCCCTGGATCAGGATGTCGGCCTTGTAATACGGAAACTTCAGCAGCTCGGGGTGGTTGTTCTCGTCGAACTCGACGCGCAGCTCGACGCCGCCGCCATACGGGACGGGGTCGGCGTTCTGAGCGACCGCCGCGACGTGCAGCGACTGGTTTTCGGAGTTGAAGATCTTGTAGCTCGCCCGCACTCGCAGCAAAGGGATCTCGCGGCTGTCGTTCGTGTCGACGACGCTGTCGCCGTTGCGATCGATGGCGGTGCGAACCTTGTTGGTGATCTGGATGATCGAGCAGAGCTTGGGGTCAGCGGCGCCGAGCGCCTGGACCGAGTCCTCGTTGAGCACGTTGTAGGAGACCTCGAAGAGGCCGCCGCACGAAGACGCGAGAAATCCCGCCACCACCACCACCGACGCGCGGACAAGCTTGGCGAGGCTCATTTTCCACTTCCTTTTCTTTTCGCGAGCACCCAGTGCCATTCGCCGGACACCGAGCCGTAGAGATATCCCTGAGGGTCGCAGAGCCAGGAACGCTCCTTCGAGGCGCACGAGGTCTGGATCCAGCCCACCTCGTAACGGCTCGTCGTGTTCCCTTCCTGGCGCTGCTCCCATCCGAGACCCAAACCTTTGTAGTCGTAAGGACCGTAGTTCTCGATGGCCCAGCCCGACCGGCCCGCGCGAACCGCGACGTAGAGACCGCCGTCCTTGGTGATGTTGACCGGCTTCAAGCGCAGGTAGCCGCCGACGGCCCAGCCGCCGCCGCCCATGATGCCGTAGGCTTCGCCGCCCGCCGCGAGGAAGCCCTCGCCGACGCTCACGCCCGCGTTGACGACCGCCCCCGGATTCATGAAGTCGACGAGCACGACACCGCCGCCCAGGTCGACGCTGAAGATGCGCGAGTCGCTCTCGGGCGCCTGGCCCTCGACGGCCTCGCTCGCGTGGCCCTTGGGCGCGGCCACCGCGCGCACGGGGGCGCCGTCCTTGTCGAACGAGACGTAGACGAGCGAGCCGGCGCCAAGCTCGTAGTCGGGCGCGGACGCGGGCTGATCGGCCGCGAGAGCGAGCGGGGAAACGGCGAGCAGGATCGCGAAGAGCTGGCGCATTGGAGGACCTCCGAATTGAGCGGAACGGATATCACGCACTGCGTCATTATCGGACGAAGATCGAACTTATTGCGTGTCCTTCGGCTGGACACGGGCTTAGTCGGTGTCGGTCTCGGGAACGTCGGCTGGGCGTGGCGCGGACTTCCCGGGCGCGGCTTTGCGGCTTTCACGGCGCTCTTCGCGTTTTTCGCGGAACTTTTCTTTGATCTTCGACGACTGGATCTTGCAGCCTTCCGAGAGATCGGCCTCGTGGTCCTTGAGGCACTTCACGAGCTGCCCGCCGCCGGGCTCGACGCCTTTGCAGAGTTTCTCGGCGTCTCCGCGACAAGCACCATGCCCTTTGCCTTCAACGGCCACCGCGAGCGAGAGGCTTACGAGAGTGTTCAGCATGGGAAGAGTTTATTACGGAACACCGCCCGAGTCACTCGCCGAGCACGCGGGCCGCGAGCACCCGCAGCGAGCCGCGCGCCGCCTCCGGCGCGAGCGCCTGCTCGAACGCGCGGTAGGTCGCCGGATCGTTGCGGCGCAGCCACTCGAAGCTCTCCCTGGGGCCGAGGTACCACTGGCCGCGAAGCTTGAAATGGTCCTCAAGCAGCTGGAAAAGCAGCCAGACGCGCCGGTAGTTCGCCTCGACGTCCTCGGGGCCGCCGCGCGAGATGCGAGCGAGCGTTTTGGCCACCCAGCTGCGGATGAGGCTCGCCTCCGCCTCGCTCAGCGGCTTGGGGCCGGCGTCGAAGAGCTTTCGGGCGCGCTCGATGAGCCGCGTCCCGTAGCCGTCCTTCTCGACGAGCACGCGGCCGGCGCGCAGCCGGATCATCTCCGGCTCGAGCGTCTCGAGCGCTTTCTCGGGGTAAATGAACGCGTCGAGATACTCGCCTTCGAAGGGCCGCGCGTCGCGCGCCGGCTCTCCGGCTTCGCGCACGCCGGCCACGTCGAAGTCGCTCGTGCTCTCGTGCGCGTCCAGCGCGCGCGAGCCGTAGAGCACGACGGTATGGCAGCCGTGTTTTTTCAGCAGCTCGTCGGCGATGAGCCTGAGGGTCTCTTCCATGCCGAAGACTTACTGGTATTCGACCCGATAGGCAACGACCTGCTTGCCCTTGACCTCGACGAGCCCGAGCTTGGCGAACTTGAAGCCGTTCTCGCCGACCTCTTTCGCCACCGCCTCGCTGACCAGGATCTCGCCGGCGCCCGCGTACGCCTCGAGCCGCTGCGCCTGGTTGACGTGGTCGCCGATCACCGTCAGGCCCATGGCCTGGCTGCTCCCGATGTTGCCGAAGACGACGTCGCCGGCGTTGATGCCCATGCCGACCTCGAAGATGTTCTTGCCCTCTTCGGACCACTTCTTGTTGAGCGAGCGGATGCGCTTCTGCATGTCGATGGCCGTCCTGATCGCGCGCGCCGAGGCGTCGAGCATCGGCTTCGGCGCGCCGAAAACCACCATCACCATGTCGCCGACGAACTTGTCGAGCGTGCCGTCGTAGGTGAAGATGACCTGGGCCATCTCCTCGAAATACTCGTTGAGCTGGGCGACCATCCTCTCGGGAGAGATTTTCTCCGACATCTTGGTGAAGCCGCGGATGTCGGTGAACAGGATCGCGGTGCGCATGCGCTTGCCGCCCAAGGTCGAGAACTTGCCGTGCTCGATCACCTCGCGAAGGAGGTTCGGCGAGAGATAGCGGCTGAGCGTGGACTTCACTCGCTCGGTGGCGACCAGGCTCTGGTGCAGGTCGATGTTGGCGATCGTCCCGCCGAGCACCGCCCCGAGCGTGAGCGCCATGCGCTGGTCCTCGATCGAGAAGGGCCCGATCTCCTTGTCCTTGAGGTAGAGCGCCCCGATGACCGACTGGCCGGGAATCAGCGGCACGACCATGAGCTCGTTGCCCGCGACCTGGAGCTTGCGCTCGTCGATGGCGTTCTCCACGGCGTCGAAATCGCTGAACGGCTCGCCGAACTGCGCGAGCACCGTGAGCTTGGCGTTCTGCCTGCCGGCCCCCTCGGGAGCCCCTCCCACCAGCACGGCGCCCGAGCTCGCGCCGAACAGCTTCTGGCACTCCTGGATGAACAGCTCGGCCACGCGCTGGCGATCGAACACGGCCGAGGCCTTCTGCGACATGCCTTGCATCAGATTGATGAGGTTCTTGAGGTACTCGACCGTGAACTCCATGCTCTCGAGGTCGACCTTCTGGCCAAGCGACGTGTTGATGAGCTGGAAGACGAAGTCGGCGTGCGGGACGTCGCTCTCCGACGCCACCGAGACCGTCGCGTAACCGACGAACTCGCCCTTGGCGAAAAGCCCCGCGACCCGCCCGCCCGGGATGTCCACCGGCAGCGGCGACGTCTTGACCTCGCTGATCGCCTCGGCGCCGACGGCCGGCACCTTCGACTGGTCGCCGAACTCGAGCCCGGCCGTATCCTTGGGGGTCGAGATGCGGCACGAGAGGCGGCAGATCTCGTCGAGATAGTAGTCGAGCAGGGTGCGGTCGATGATGTCGGCGAGCGAGATGTACT
>JACQAX010000097.1 GCA_016194795.1 Deltaproteobacteria bacterium
ACGACGAAGCGCAGGCGGGCGACGACCACCTCGTCCTGCTCGAAATAATCGAGCGAGACGATCTTGCGGCGCCAGTCTTTGGCTTCGAGCTCGGCCAGGGCCTCGCCCGCCAGGCGCACCGTCTGGCGCGAGAGACGGATGCCGCGGGTCATGCGCGAGTTGGCGAGCTTGGGCGTTTCGGCTTCGGTGGCGAGCTCGTGGGTGATCCGGCGCAGGAGCACCTTGCTCTGGCCATAGTGGGTGTTGATCTCGTCGAAGGCGAAGTACTTGGCGTAGGAGCGTTTCTTTTTCTTGGCGGCTTTGTCGCTCGGGGCGACGTCTTCGCGCGTGCCGGGGATCTCGAGGTCGCCCTTCGTGCCCTCCGTGAGCTTCTCGGCCCAGACGCGCCCATAGAAGGGGAAGTCGTCGCCGCGACGCAGGTGCCAGACGGTGACCGAGTGGATCATCTCGTGCGCAAGCGAGCTCGAGAGGTGGTTGGCGTCGAGAATGGCTTCGCTCGGCAGGCGGATGTCGCCGGCCTTGTCGCCCTCGGGGCGCGAAAAGCTCGCGACCGCGCCGCGGTCGGTGAGCGAATGGATGTCGTAGATGAAGCGCACGTGGTGCTTGTCCCAGAGCGAGGCGGCCCACTGGTTGAGGTGGCTCGGGTTCTGGCGATTGGGCTTGATCCAGATGTAGGGGTCGCCGTCGGGGTGGGCGCCCATTTCGAAGTCGACGCCCTGGGCGCTGAGGTGCTCGGAGGCGACTTCGTACACGGATTCGAGGAGCTCGGCGGGATGCTCTTTGTCTTCGAAAGCATCGAGCGCCGTCTTGAGCTTGGCCTGGGTAAGGTAAGCGGCGCAGCCCGGGTCGATCGCCGCGTGCGCGACCGAGAGCGAAAGAATGAGCGAGATGCTTAAGCAAAACAGGTACTTCACAGGGCTCCTTGGGGAGGCTGTTATATCATAATAATTGACGCAGAGCATCAGGCATTTCCAATCCGACAATTTCCATTTAACATCGCAGGCATGGAAAAAATCTCCGAGGCCTTCAGAAAGCAGCGCGAACACCACCCCGAGATCAAGCGCACCACGGCCGAGGAGCGCATCGAAAAGATCCGGCGGCTCCGCGACGCGATGCTAGAAAAAGCGCCTCAGCTCCGCGAGGCGATCTACGCCGACTACCGAAAGTCGCCCGCCGAGATCGACCTGACGGAAATCTTCCCGGTCGTCGCCGAAGCCAACCATGCGATCCGGAATCTCAAGAAGTGGATGCGCAGCTCGCGCGTCTCCACGCCGAAGACGCTGCTCGGCACGAGCTCCGAGATCCGCTACGAGCCCAAGGGCGTGGTGCTCGTCATCGGGCCGTGGAACTATCCTTTTTCGCTCGTCATCAACCCGCTCATCTCGGCGATCGCCGCCGGCAACTGCGTGGCCATCAAGCCAAGCGAGCTCACCGCCAACACGAGCGCGTTCCTGAAGGGCTTCCTCGAGAAGCTCTTCGACCCGCGCGAGGTGGCGGTGTTCGAGGGCGACGCGACGGTCACGACGCGGCTGCTCGCCGAGCCCTTCGACCACATCTTCTTCACGGGCAGCCCGCGCGTCGGCAAAATCGTGATGGAAGCGGCGGCCAAGCACCTGAGCTCGGTCACCCTCGAGCTCGGCGGCAAGAGCCCGGCCATCCTCGACAGCTCGGCCGATTTGAGAAAAGCGGCCGACCGCCTCGTCGTCGGCAAGTTCATCAACGCCGGCCAGACCTGCGTGGCGCCCGATTACGTCTACGTGCCGGCGTCGCTCGGCCAGGCGTTTCTCGGGGAGCTCAAAAGCTCGATCGCGCGCCACTACGGCGAGACGGAGGACGCGCGCAAGAAGTCGCCCGACCTCTGCCGCGTCATCAACGGCCGCAACTTCGAGCGCATCAAGAAGCTCGTCGACGAGAGCGTCGCCCGGGGCGCGCGCGTCGTCGTCGGCGGCGTCTTCGACGCCGCTGAACGGTACATCGCGCCGACCGTCTTGAGTGACGTGAAGCTGGACACGCCGATCATGAGCGAGGAGATTTTCGGGCCGGTGCTTCCCGTGCTCGCTTACGACGACCTGTCGCAGGTTTACCGGCACCTGCGCTCCCAGGGCGCGGAGAAGCCCCTGGCGCTCTACATCTTCAGCGAGAACGCCCGGACGACCGAAGACATCCTGGCCAACACGACGGCCGGCGGCACCTGCGTCAACCAGGCAATTTTGCACCTGGCCAACCCCAATCTGCCCTTCGGCGGAACGGGCTACAGCGGAGTGGGCAATTACCACGGCCTCTTCGGCTTCAAGGCGTTCTCGCACGAGCGCGCCGTGCTTCGCCAGGGGCGCTTCGACGCGTTCAAGATGCTCAACGCTCCCTATACGCCCAAGGTCGTGAAGATGATCGAGCGCGTGACCCGGTTTCTGGCCTAGCGGCCCCGGCGACCGTGGGATAAAATCTCGAGCATGCCCTTTGTCGACCGCGAGCGGGTGCTCGCCCGGTTTCGCACCGACGGAGCCAACTCGAGCCACTTCGTCTGGCTGCTGGCCGGCGTTCAGGCCTACGAGTGCGCCAACGGCTGGCTTTTCGGCTATCGCCAGCTCGGCGAGGTGACGCTCATCGCGCTCGAGCCGCTCATCCCCTCGGGGCCGGGCGCGCCCAAGGCCTACCCCAAGGCTTATGATGAGGCCCAGCTCTCCGCCTTTCGCTCCGCCTGGGACGAGTTCGCGCGCGCCGTCCACGTTCGGGTGGCCGCCTTCGTCGCCGTCTACGAGCCGTTCGTGGCGCTTTTGCGCCGCTCGGGCTTCGCGTGCGTGCGCGTGGGGCAGGAGCCGTGGGTCGACTTGGGCGACTGCATCCCGACGGGCAACGCGGGCAAGGGCGTGCGCAACGCGAGAAACCAGGCGCTGGCGGCCGGGCTGACCGTGGAAGAGTGGAAAGCCGACGACATCGAGGCCGACGCCGCAAAGAAACACGTGCTGCGGGAGATCTTCGACGAGTGGCGCGGCCAGCGGCTCGTCGAGCTCGGCGGCTTCATGAACGTGACGGCGCCGTTTCGCTTCATGCACGAGCGGCGCTACTTCGTGCTGCGCTCGCCCCGGCGGGTCGAGTCGTTTCTCGTCGCGACGCCGGTGCCCGGGCGAGAGGGTTACTTTCTCGAGGATCTCGTCCAGCGCCGGACCGTGCCGCGTGGCGCCGGCGAGCTCATCACGCTCGAGGCGATGGTCGCGCTCTCGGCGGGCGGCGCCAAGACGGCAAGCCTCGGCGTCGTGTCGCTCACGTCGATCGATCCGCACGGCGGTGACGACCTGCCGGGCCTCGTGCGCTTCGTGATGGTGCAGGCGCCGGCCCTCCTCTCCCAGGTCTACAACTTCAGCGGCATGGAGATCTACCGCAAGCGCTTCAAGCCGCGCGTCTGGGAGGCGATCCACCTGGGCGTCAAAGACTGCCGCGCGCCGCTCGAGCGGGACGCGCCGGCCGACGCGCTTCCCGGCACGGGCGCGTGGCTGCGCGCCCTCGTCGCGCTGCTGATCGCGTTTCAGCCGCGGCTTCGCCTCACGCCGGGCTGGCTGCTTGGCGCGATCGGCAGCCGCCTGCGGCGCACGCCGTTCACCGTGCTCTTCGCCGCGGTGAGCCTGGCGCTGTTCGCGCGCATCAACCGCTTCCACAACCTGCCCGACTGGGCGCTGGCGAAGTACGGGTTTTTCGCCAACGCGCACTGGAGCGAGTGGCTGCTGCGCACGACCGTGAGCGACTTCCTGTATTTCGACGTCCACCATTTTCTCGCCTGCGCGGTGCCGCTCATCGGCCTCGTCTACTGGGCCGAGCGAACGCACAAGCGCGCCTTCGTCGTGACGCTGATCCTCGGCAACATCGTGTTCGACGACGTGCTCAACTACTGGGTGCTCATCAAGCCCTTCGAGCATTTCCAGCCGTCGATGTTCCGGCATCTCGTCGCCTACAAGGACGTCGGCGGCTCGCTCATCCTCTCGACGCTCGTCGGGATGCAGCTCTGCCAGTTCCGGCTCATCCGCGAGCCGCTCGTGGCGATCATCACGCTCGCGTTCGTGCTCGGGTTCGCGTTCACCTCGGTGCGGCTCGAGTGGCTCATCATGAACCTGAACCACGCCATCTTCTTCGTCATCGGTTTCCTGATCGGCAAGGGCGAGTTCGAGTACAAGCGCTTCAAGAGCCGACGCGCGTCCAAACGAAAGCCACCCGTCGATTCGCGGGCCGTGCTCGCGTCGGGCGTGCGCAAGGGCTCGCCGAAAGAGCGGCGCATCGCCGCCGGCCGCGGGCGCAGGGCGGGCGACAAGGCCGACGACCCGACGTCGTGAGCGGCGCCTACGAGCGTCGGACCACCCCGAGCGCAAGCGTCGCGCAGCCTGCGGCGGCGATGGCAGCGAACATTCCCGACGAGCCGAAGCGCTGGGCGGCGGCGGCGCAGGCGAGCGGGCCGGCAAGCGAGCCCAGCCCATAGGCGCGGGCGAAGGCGCCGGACGCCGCGCCATAGCGCGACTCGGGAACGCTCTCGAGCAGCCACGCGAAGCCCACCGGGTAGAGA
>JACQAX010000098.1 GCA_016194795.1 Deltaproteobacteria bacterium
CCGGCGCGAGCGGCACGCCGAGGTCTTTGCGGAGCGCCTCCACCGAGCTTCGAACGTCCGACTCGGCCGAGACGCGGTCGATGTCGGCGCGCTGCACCTGCGTCTTGAAGCGCAGAAAATCCTGGCGCGTCTTGAGGCCGTAGCGATAGGCCGACGAAACCTTGGCGAACTGGCCCGAGAGGATCTTGGCGCGCTCCTGGGCGACCTGGCCGAGCTTCACGGCAAGCGAGTATTTGTAGAAGTCGATCGCGACGTCGCGGGCCAGGCGCGCGCGCGCGCCCTCGAAGTCGATGCGGGCGGCGTCGAGCGCGAGCTCGGCGATGCGGTGCTTGGTGAGCGACACGCCGTTGTCGTAGAGCGTCTCGGTGAGCGCGACGTTCAGGTCGCTCGTCCACGGGTTGTCGGCCAGCGGCTGGTTGGTGACCTTGGTGCGCTTCACGCCGTGGGTGGAGGTGAGGTCAAGGCTCGGCAGAAACGCCGCCGTGGTGTTGCGGTACTGGAGGTCGGCGATCGAGGCCGCGCGCAGGGCCGAGTCGAGCGTCGGCGAGTGGCCGATGGCGTATTGGACCGCGTCGGCAAGGGTAAGCGGCGCCGCCTGCCCACCCGCCGGTACCACCAGTGCCAATGCCGCCGCCCAGATTACCCGAATGCCCATTTCCGGGCTTCATGATAGGCTGGGCCCGTGTCGAGGTCAAAGGACGATTGGTACGAGGTGACGGCTGATCCCAAGCACGTCGCCCGCGAGCGAGACAAGGCGCGCAAGCTCCGCAAGTCGCAATGGTGGCTGGACAAGCTCAACCAGGGCCTCTGCCACTATTGCGGGCGCAAGGTCTCGCCCGAGCTGCTGACGATGGACCACGTCGTGCCCGTGGCGCGCGGCGGTACGAGCACGCCCGGCAATATCGTGGCCTCGTGCAAGGACTGCAACTCGAAGAAAAAGCTCACCACGCCGGTCGAGCAGCTGCTGAGTAAGCTGCGCGACGAGCGGGGCGGCGACGGCGGCGAAGGGGAAGGCCCATGACCGACCTCGATCGCAGAAAATTTCTCCAACGCTCCGGCGCGACGGTCGGGGGCGCGCTCGTCAACCCGAAGCTCGGTGTCTTCGCGGCCGCCGCCGCGGCGGCCGGAGCCATTGCCGGGCGCGGTGCCACGGCGGCCGAGACCGGCGCCGTCCACGAGGTTCGCCGGCTGCTGCGCTCGGGCGAGCCCATCAACTCGCGCGGCCAGCCGTTTGGCCATGACGTGACGGCTTTGGCGCTCGTGTCGGCGCCGGCGGCCGATCCGACGAGCCGCGTGCTCGTCGTCGCCGGACACGGTTCGCCGCGTCCCGGCTGCGAGGAGCGCATCGCGCGCAAGACGGTCGGCATCTCGGTCGTCGAGCTCGAGTACGAGAAAACCGCGAAGTCGGCGCGCTGGCGCCACGAGGTCGCAAGCGAGCACAACCGTCGCTGGGATCTCGACACGCCGATCCCGATGGACGGCGCGCGGATGGCGCCCGACGAGCCCGCGTTCCGCGTGCAGCGCGTGGACGCGCCCGTCGGCGCGATCGCGTGCGTGGCCGCGACGCCGTGGCAGTCGGTGCTTTGCGCCGAGCGCGGCGGCTGGATCGTGGAGGTGCATGCCGTGTCGGGGACGGCGATCCGGCGCCTGAGCCTGGGACGGGTCGACGCCGTCTCGATCGCGGTGCGCGCCGAGGCGGGCAAGGCGATCGTCGTCGAGCTCGAGTCGGCTCGCGGCGGCACGTTCAAGTTCGTCTCGCACCAGCGCTTCGACCCTCGCCTGCCCCAGGGCAACGTGCAGTCGCTGCTGATCGGCGAGCTTTTCTTCCGCCAGGGTGGCGAGCCGCACGTGTGGGCGCCCGTGACCGAGGGGCTGGTGGGCGAGGAGTGGGCCGGGCGGCTGGCCGATCCGTTTCCCGCCGCGACCGCTGCGACCGCCGCGCCGCTGGCGACCGTTGCCGCCGGAGCTCAGTCGCCCCGCGCGGGTGCGTTCTTCGTCGAGCGCGAGACCGACGGCGCTTCGGTGCTCAGCGGTTAGCCACTGTCGACTTGTTTTGAGTGCTCCGGGCGGACCGGGGGTAGGGCGCGAAGGGTCTTCTGGCGAGAAGACTCCGGTTCCAAATTCCTTTAGACCTGCGCGCTTGTGCGGCTGGTTTTCGGGCTGCCGCAAAACGACCATTGGCACCGCTCTCGCAATATCTCTTCGAGGGACGACTTATCCGGGGGGACTTAAAAATGAAGATTCAATCCGTATTGCTGCTGTTTTGGCTCGTGGCCGTGGCGGGCGTCACGCCCGCTCGCGCCGACGAGCTCGCCACGATCGAGTACAACGACCCGCTCACGCACGACCACAAGACGAGCCTCAAGCTCACGCAAGACGACGTGCTCTGGGCCGCGCGCATGATCGACACCGAGGGCGGTGGAGGCGACGACGAGCATGCCGCGGCGGCCATCTGGACGGTCGTCCAGCGCAGCTGGTGCCATACGGCCAACCGCCATTCGACCTTCACGGCCTCGTTGCGCGAGTTCTCGCAGCCGATCAACCCGATCTGGAACTGCGCCGAATCAGGGACGGCCTGCCGAAACTTCTGCGACGAGTCCGACGGCAAGGGCGGCTGCAAGACGCGCCACAACTACTGCGACGCCACGGCCGACAACTATCTCGACCCGGCAAGCGTCTCCAAGGGGCACTACTGCGCGGCCCACCGCCTGCGCGAGCGCCGAACCATCACGTCGACGCCCTTGGAAAAGCTCTCGCCGGTGGCGCAGCGGGTGGCCAAGCTGTTCGCCGAAGGCAAGCTGCCGAACCCGATTCCGGGGGCCACCGACTGGCAGGCCGACTGCGGCAATGATCGTAGCCCGCGCACCTCGCTCAAGGCGTGGAGCTATAGCGACAACTCCGGCTTCACCGAAGGCTGCGGCGGGACGAACACGTTCTATTTCGAGAAGTGCGACGCCCACCCCGAGCGCTTCAGCAACTTCTGGAGCGGCGAAGAGGTTCGCCTGAAGGCGCCCGACGGGAAGCTGAGCGCCTACGGCCGTAGCGAGCTGGCCATGGCGGCCGTGGTTCGCACGCTTGTCGCGAGCGTCAAGAAGGCCGAGGCCAACGCCGAGAAGATCGCCGAGCGCTACTCAGCCAAGTCGGTGAAGCTCGTCCACGAGCTTACGAACGGCTCGGACGAGGGGCTCGCCGGCAAGACTTCGGCTTATTGAGAGCCGTAACGCTTGAAGATCGTCTCGTAGTGGTACGGGAGCACGCGCCCCACGCTGGGCGTGCACATGATGTCGCTCGGGTCAGGGACGACCTCGAGCACCTCGAAGCCGCGCGGCCCCAAGTCGTGGTAGCCGCGAAAGTACCCGTCGATGAATCCCAGAATGTGCCCGAACTCGTGGGCGAGCACGTTGTAGGAGAGCGGGTGGGGGCCGAGCGCAATGTAGCGGCCCGGAATCGCGTACGTCGAGTTCGTGCCGGTGGTGACGACGCCGCCGTCGTGCGGGAAGCGGGCGGCGTGGGCCTTCACGTCGAGGTGGGAGCCGCGCTTGGGCGCGGGCTTGGGCTGAAAATGCCTGAAGACGACCTTCATGCGATAGGTGTTCTCGCGCTCCTCGATCGTCCAGGCGCTCTCGATCGCCTTTTTGGCCTTGTCGAGGAAGACCGGGTCGCTGATGTCGGTGTAGATCGGCGCCTCGATCTGCCAGACGTGCGGCTTCCGGTGGGTGAGCTTGAGATACGAGGGCGGGTGGATCTCGCTGTTCTGCGAGTGGATCGTCTGCGCCATCTTGCGCTCTTTTTCGCGCAGCTCGGGCGTGGCGTTGGGGCCGAGGTCGAGGATGCGCTGGCGCTCGAGGACGAGGTCGTGGAGCTTGGTGAGGCGGTCGAAGCGCGGGCGGTCCTCGGCGATCGTCTTCTGCCAGAAGCGGTTGTACTGGATGTGGTTGTCGACGAGCCGCTGGTCGGCCTCGAGCTGCGGATACTCGCGCGCGTAGCGCTCGTAGATCTGGCGGCGGTCTTTGAGCGGCACTTTCTGGGCGCCGCTGAGCTGCTCGACGAGCTCGTCCACCTTGGGGAGCTGCCAGTCGATGTAGGTTTCGGTGCGGTCCCAGCTATAGGGCGTCGAGACGGCGCGCGGCGGGTCGTGGCGCTCCTCGAACGGCGGCGACGGCGAGAGCTTCGGCAAAATCTGGTAGCCGTACGGGATGGGCTTCGGCGGCTCGGGCGTGAAGCGCCGGTACAGGTCGGGCGCGTCGCGCTTGAGCAGCAGCTTGATGAGCGCGTGGCCCTCGGCAAGCTTTTGCGTGTAGTGCTCGTACTTCTTCTCGACGGCGTCGCCGCGCTCGACGTATGGCGGCGCCGCCAGGGCGATCGAGAGCAACAGCCCGAGGATCATTTCAGTCCCAGCTCGTCCAGGCCGGCGTCGGTTTCGATGAGCTGTCGGAAAGTCTTGACCATCTTGGCGCCGAGCACCCCGTCGATGAAACGGTGGTCGAAGGTGACGCAGATCTTGAACGTCGGCGCGATGGCGAGCTTGCCGTCGAGCACGACCGCGCGCTCGCGCACGGCGCCGACGGCCATGAGCAGCGGCACGCGGCTGTAGCCGACGAGCGGCCCATACGCCTCATCCATGCCCAACGAGCCGATGCTCGTGATCATCACGCTGCCGAACGGGTCCTTGGGCAGCCCGGCCCAGGACAGGTCGAGGTTGAGCGTGTAGAGCAAAAAGCTCATGGTGTTGAGCACGCAGCGCATGGCGAAGGCGGGGATCGAGCCGAAGGTCGACTTCGCCTTCTTGAAGTTGGGATCGCGATCCTCGCGAATGGCCTTGGCCTTCGAGGCGATCTCGCCCATCACCTGCTCGAGCGATTTCTTCTCGGCCTCGTAGATGACGAACCCCGAGAGGTCTTTGCCGGCCTCGTCGACCGCGGTCTGCAGGAAGATGGCGACGTCCTTGCGGTTGTAGATGCGCCCCCAGCGGATGAGCCCGTTGATCTGGGGATGGCGCACGAGCATCAGGGCGGTCGCGCGCGTGGTGATCGCCGTGACGGTCGGGGCCTTGGCGTTTTTTTGCTCGGCCCAGCGCTTCTGGCGCTCGACGAGCTTCGAGGCGTTGAACTCGACGGTGCCGTAGACGCTGGGGTCGCCCGGCGAGTGCCACGACCCCAGGGCGATCTTTCTCCAGCTCGAGAGCTTCTGTGGCGTCAGGTCGACGTTGGGCATGGAATCGATTCTAGCATGACCCGGCGCTCTCTTTACACGGCTCGTTTACGACCCTAGAGATAGTAGTGAAAAACGATCCAAGCCACCGTGTCGAACTCGAGCCGATTCGAAGACCTGGTCGGGAGCCTGGAAGGCCCGGCGCTGGTGCTCCTGGTCGACGAAAAGATGCAATCCCTGGTCGAGCTCCCAGGCGATCTTGAAATACTCGGCGCCGCCCCAGGCCGAGGCGACCGAGTGGTCTCCGTCGACTTCGAGCAGCGCGTAGTGCTTCGGCGTGAAGGCGATCGCGGCGTTGGCGCCCACGAGATTTCTTCTCGCCTTTTCGGAGTCGCCCGCGCCGACGCCCGTGTAGCCGTTGAGCCCCACGCGGCCCATCGTGCCGACGGCCCTGGCCACTTGAACCGCCGCGCCCCTGCGGCTCTTCAGCGAGGCGGCGTCCGGGCGGCCGAAGATCGCGGTGGCGTAGACGTTGAAGCCTTCGCCCAGGTAGGCGGCCTCCGCGTTGTACGTCTCCTCGCCCTGCTCGAAGCCCAGCCCGCGCCTCGTCACGATGTTGTGTTCGGGGATGTTCAGCCCGTACGCGGGAAAAAATCGTCCGGCGCGAACCTGCACGACGTCGGGTTCGGAGTCGGCGCCGAGCTTGGCGCTCAGCCAGTGGCGCCGGCTGATGAGCGAGTCGGTGATGGCTCGCTGGTTTGCGGGTGGCTCCTGGCGGCCGGCCGTCGCCAGCATGGAGAGGCGCTTGTATTCGGCGCGCCCCTCGAGATCGAGCTGCATGAGGATGGCGCGCACGTCGGTCGCCGAGCGCGTGTCGGAGTAGGCCTGCAGCAGGCGCACGTCGCCCCCGAGCAGCAGCCATCCGGGCAGCGGGGCGGCTCCGTGCAGGAAGTCCTCTTCCTTGGAGGTCTCTTCGGCGGCGACCGGCGCGGGCGCCTTTTTCTCGAAAAAGAAGGTCCCGTGGCTCAAGGCCTCTTTCGAAAGCGCCCGTCCGTACGTCGTCAAGAGCCCGCCGCCCGTGGGGCTGGCGTGGCAGGCGATGCAGTTGAAATAGCCGTGGCGGACCATCTCGACGAAGGCATGGGCTTGCGGAAGCGGCGAGAAAATGAAGGCGGCGAAGAAGGCGAGCATCATCGGTGGTTACAGCGTTTTGAGCGCCGTCTTGCCCTTGACGTTGATGGTCACCTGGTTTGCGACGGTGATGCCCGCGAACGAGGGGGTTGCGATGCCGTAGTCGACGAGGCTCACCTCGAAGCTGGCTTCGAAGAGCGCTTCGCTCGCGGTGGCCCGGGTGACGTGCACGAGCCCGCGCACCGGTTTCTTCACTCCATGGAGAGAGAGCTCGCCTTCGAAATCGTAGTCGCCCGCGGCGATCGGTCCGGCTGGCAGCTTTTTGATTCCGAGGATCACGAGCTCGCTCCTGGGAAACCTTTCGGTCTCGAGATATTTCTTGGTCATGTGCTCGTTGCGCATGCGAAGACCGGTATCGAGCGTCGCCAGGTCGGCCGAGAATTTTCCGGTCAGCTTGCCGCTGGCGCCGGTGAGCCCGCCCTCGACCGCGCTGGTCGTGCCGCGAATCCGCAGCGCGCTGGGTTTTCCGACGGCGTCGAACGACAGCTCGGCCGACCCTTTCGGGAGCGACACGTCGAGCGAGGCGGCGTTCGCCGCCGAGGCGCACAGCGCGGCGAGAGCGACCAGAAACACGTTTTGCTTTTTCATGCGAAATCTCCTGTGGGCGGCGGGTCAGTCTTTCATGCCGTTCTTGAGCCAGTGGATGAACACGCGCAGCTCTTCGTCGCTCAGCGGCGCCTGCGACTGCGGCGGCATGTCGCGGTCGACGAGCACCCGATCGATCACGGCGTCGATGTGCTGGCGAAGGTCGCGCGCGGTCTCGAGGCGCGGAATCCCCAGCGCGTCGGCGCGCGCGGCGTGGCACGAGATGCAGTGGCGCTCGAGGAGCAGGCGTCTCACGGACGGAAACTCGGCGACGGGCGGCGTCGTCGGCGCGTCGGTCGAGTGGCCATCGTGGGTCGCGGGAACCGTCGGCTCGGGCGACGCCGGCTGGGCCGCGGGGCTGGCGGCCTGGGGCGCCGCCTGTTCGGGGGCGCCGGCGTTGATCCAGGCGTTGAGCAGGACGCTCTCTTCGTCCGAAAGCGGGTGCCTCGGAGGCATGGAGCGCTTGAGCACCGCGACCTGTTGGATCGCCGCGAGCCGCGACCGCGTCGACTCATAAGTCTCTAAGTTGACTCCGCCGGGATTGTTGTGCGCGGCGCTGTGGCAGCCGATGCAACGGGGGGCCAACACCCGGCTGCGCACGAGCTGGTACGAGAGAGAGGCGGAGTCGGCCAGCGTGGTGCCGGTGGCTCCACGGGTCGTCGAGCCCGACTCTTCGCTGCCGGTCTTGTCGCGGTGGTAGCTGCACGCCGAAGTCAAAAGCACGGCCAGGAGCAGGGGAATTGATAATGCCATCCCGCGAAGTCTCATGCCGGGGAGCTACCATCCGCTTTTGGCTATTTCAATACATTTTTATGTCAAAACTGTGTCCAGACGTGTTATCCGCTGCTCCGGAATGAGGTTTTCATGATCGACGTTCTTGGCGAGCGCCAGCAGGCCCTGATGAAACTCTTGTTGGGCAAGAAGAGGCAGGGCTTCACGATCGACGAGCTCGGCGAAAAACTCGGGATCACGCGAACCGCGGTGAAGCAGCACCTTGTCGTGCTCGAGCGAGCGGGATGCGTCGAGCACGGTACCCTGCAGGCTTCGGGTGGAAGGCCTCGCCGGACTTATCGGCTGACGGGCAAGGGTTACGATTTTTTTCCCAAGCAATACTCGTGGTTCTCGGAAGCGATTCTCGAAGCCGTGCGCAAGGAAAAGGGGCCCGAGGGCCTGTTGGCTCTCATGGACCAGCTTGGGAACGCCGTTTCGTCGGGCCTGAAGGCGCAGCTCGGTGACGGGAGCGCGGCCGAGAAAGTGCGCAAGACGGCCGAGCTCATGAATCAGCTGGCTTACGAAGCCCAGGTTGCCCCGCCGGTGGGAAAAAACGCGTTGCCGGCGATCGAAGCCACGAACTGCGTCTACCATGCGCTCGCGGCGCGGTTTCCGGAGGTCTGCCAGTTCGACCTCGCGCTGCTCGCGAATCTCACGGGTGCGACGCCGGTCCACGAGAAATGCATCGTCAAGGGCAGCGACGTCTGTCGATTCAGGTTCGAGAAGCGGTGATCATTCCGCGCCGAGAAACAGGTCGATCTGTTTTGCGACCGAGTCGGCCCACTCGGCGGAGCGCAGGAGCTGCTCGGCGTCGGTCGAGCCGGGCCAGTGGTAGTGGATGCCGTCGCCGTTTTTCGGGTAGTGCGAGTACGAGCGGCTGTCGATGAGCTGGCAGACGGGCTTGCCCGTGGCCTTCGCGGCCGCGGCGAGCGCCTCGGTGACGAGCTCGACCTTGTACTTCACGCCGTCGGCGTCGAAGCCGTGCTTGCGGCGCATGTTCGGCGGGCCGACCCAGAAGCAGCGGTCGCTCTCGGTCATCGCCGTCGTGGCGAGCTTCTCGGTGTCGGCGAGCTGCATCTTGCGAGTCGACGGATCCAGCCCGTAGTTCGTGCCGAGCACGATGACGGTGATGCGGCGCTCGTCGTGCTGGCGTGCGCCCTGGCGCTTCCAGACGGCGGCGAGCTTCGGCGTGAGCAGCTTGTGGCACTTGCGCGGCTCGGGCTTGGCAATCGACGAGTCGTCGTGAAACCCGCAAGGCGTCGTGAACAGGCCGTTGTTCCACTGCGCCGGCGCCGAGGCGCCGCTCGCGGTGAAGTTGAACTTCGTGGCGGGGCGGTTGCGCAGCCAGCGCGCGAGCTCTTCGCCGAAGTGGCCGACGCCGTGGGAGTCGGTGACGACGACGAAGCGGTCGTCGGAATGCGCCGTTCCGGCGCCCGTGAACGTTGCCAGGATCATCAAAAGCGCGAGCATCGTGTTCGTCCTCACATCTTGTGGACCGAAAGGCCCTGGGTATCGAGAAACGCCTCCCAGACCATCTCGGAAAGCGTCGGGTGCGGGTGGATCGTGTTGCAGATGTCGTTGGCGGTGAGGCCCGCCGACATCGCCAGCGCCACCTCGGAGATGAGGTTGCTCGCGTCGTGGCCGAGCATCGTGCAGCCGACGACCTTGCCGGTGTCGCGGTCGACGACCGCCTTGACGATGCCGCGCGTTTTGCCGGTGCACATCGCCTGGGCGTTGTGCTGGTACTCGAACTTGCCGATGGCGACCTTCACGCCGCGCTGGCGCGCCTGATCGGGCTGCAGGCCCACCGAAGCCATCTCGGGGATCGTGAAGATCGCGCCCGGGACGGTGTCGTAGTTCGTGTGGCACTCCTCGCCGCTCATCGCGCGCAGGGCGATGATGGCGTCGTACCAGGCCTTGTGCGCGAGCGTCTGGCCGCCGACGACGTCGCCCGCGGCGTAGAGGCCCTTGCAGTGGGTCTGGTTGCGCTCGTCGACGACGATGTGGCCGCGCGGGGTGAGCTGCGCGCCTAGCTGCTCGAGGCCGAGTCCGTCCGAGTTCGGGCGGCGGCCGATGGCGAGCAGCACGCTGTCGACTTCGAGCTCTTCCTTTTTCTCGTGGCCGTGCTCGCCTGCGGCGAGCTCGAGGGTGAGCGCCTTGCCCGTACGCTTCACTCCCGTGACCGTGGTGTTGACGGCGATGTTCACGCCGTCGTCGGCCAGGTAACCCATGAGCATGGCGACGACCTCGGGGTCCATCGCGCTCAGAACCTGGCCCGAATGCTCGAGCAGCGACACTTTCACGCCGAACTTGTTCAGGATGCTGGCGAACTCGCACGCGACGACGCCGCCGCCGA
>JACQAX010000146.1 GCA_016194795.1 Deltaproteobacteria bacterium
CCGCGCTCTTTTTCCCTGAGCAAGTCGAGCTCGCGCAGGAGCTCGAACTTGCTGAGCTCGCGCGGGTCCTTGGCACGGCCCCCGCCCTTCTTCTCGTGTGCTTGCATCATGATGTACTACCTCTGAGCTGTGATGTCTTCGAATGTAAGCAAAATCAATTTTGGCAGGATTGTGTTTTTAGGAACTTGACGCGCGTTTAGCAATAATTTTTTGCGGCCCGTCATAGGAACTTCACAATTCACCTCGAAGTCGACGAGCTCCTTTTTCTCGGACAGGATTTCCTCGAGAAGACCCTTCAGAGCGGGGGAAGCCCCTCGCACCCCGGCCAGCTCGTGCACGAATTTCCGTTCGGTCTGTTCCAAGGAAACGTGAAACGTGGCCAGGAAAGCGTCGTTGGCCTTGACGACGCGGAGATTGGCGTCAAGCACGAGAAACGGCTGCCGGACCGTCTCGACGACGGCCTCGGCCAGATCGCGCGACTGCTTGAGCTGGTTGATGTCCATGAGCGTGACCACCGCGCCGTCGAGCTTCTGCTCCTGGGTTTTGTAGGGCCGCACCCGCAGCTGGTACCAGTGGCCCTCCTTGTCCTGGATCTCGCGCTCGCGGATCGTCGCGCTCTCGAGCACCTCGAGGATGAGCTGCTCGAAGCCCGCGACGTCGATCACGTTCGAACTGAGGTCGGTGAGCGGGCGCCCGATGTCGGTGGGGATCACGTTGAAGAGCTTCGACGCCAGCGGCGTGAAACGGCGGATGCCGAGATCGTTGTCGACGATGATGATCGGGATGAACACGCTGTCGAGGATGTTGACCAGGTCGTTGTTGAGCGCGAAGAGCTCCTGGTTGCGCGTCTGCAGCTCCTCGTTGACCGTGCTCAGCTCCTCGTTGGTGCTCTGGAGCTCCTCCTTGCTCGTCTCGAGCTCCTCGTTCGTGCTCTGCAGCTCCTCGTTGCTCGAGATGATCTCCTCGTTGGCCGACTGGAGGTCCTGGTTGGCGTGCTCGACGTCGTGGATCACCGATTGCAGATGGTCCTTGGTGCTGGCGAGCTCCTGCTTGAGCTGCAGGTTCTCGTCG
This sequence comes from Deltaproteobacteria bacterium, assembly GCA_016194795.1. GTDB lineage: Bacteria > Bdellovibrionota > UBA1018 > UBA1018 > UBA923 > JACQAX01. Next base: position 1,072 of record JACQAX010000146.1, read on the forward strand.
AGGAGCGGGTCGGCGACGGCCTGCTTGCCCTTGCCCTTCTTCGTGAGCTTGCGCCTCGCCGCGAGGCGCTTCTCTCCCGAGGTGTCGACCGGCTCGAAGGTCACCAGAAAGCAACGCTCCCCGGGCAGGAACTTCAGCGGCGTCACCTCGACGCTGACGGCGGTGACGCCCCCCGACGGGATGGCCTCCTTGCGGACCGAGGCGTCCTTTTTCTTCGCCTCCTCGAGCGCGGCCTTGATCTTCGCGCTCAACCCCTCGCGCAGCAGCTTGACGAGGTTGAGGCTCGCCTCGCCGGCCTTGTGCGAGAGAAAGGGCTCGGTGTGGCCCCGGAACTGGAGGACGTCGAAGCTCGAGCTCACGACGACGGCGGGCGGGGAAAAGCGCGTGAGGATGGCGCGATCGGTCTCGGTCTGGATCTCGTTGGGGCTCGGCGCCACGGCGGACGAGACCTTGGGCGGCTTCGGGCTTTCGACGGTGGAGTAAGCCTTCCAGTCGCGGGCGCGCGCCTGCGGACGGTCGAGGGCCGACTTCTTGAAATAGACCTTGCACTTGGAGTCGGTCAGCGAAAACAGGCCCGACGCGGCGCCGATCGTCTCCGAGTTGCCCAGAAAGAGATAGCCGTTCGGGCGGAGCGAGTAGTGGAACGTTTCCATGATCCGGCTCTGGAGGGGCTGCGAGAGATAGATGAGCACGTTGCGGCAGCTGATCAGGTCTAGCTTCGAGAACGGCGGGTCGCGCGTCAGGTCGTGGCGGGCGAAGACGCAGAGGTCGCGCACGCCCTTGGCGACGCGATAGCCGCCGTCGAGCTTGTTGAAGTATTTTTTGAGACGCTCGGGCGAGACGTGCTCGGCGATGCCCTCGGGGTACCTGCCGAGCCGGGCCTTGTCGATGCAGCGGTCGCTCAGGTCGGTCGCGAAAATCTGGACGGGGGTCGGCGTCGCCTGGCCGCCCATGACCTCGAGCACGCAGATCGCGATCGAGTAGACCTCCTCGCCCGTCGAGCAGCCCGGAACCCAGATGCGCAGCGGCTCGTCCGGCGCCTTTCTCTTGAAGAGCGCCGGCAGGATTTTCGCGGCGAGGTAGTCGAACGCCTCGGGCTCGCGAAAGAACATGGTCACGTTGATCAGCACGTCCTCGCTCAGGGCCTTTCGCTCCTTGGCGTCGCTCTGTAAAAGGCGAAGATAGCCTTTGAGCTTGTCGATCTTGTGGAGGATCATGCGACGGATCACGCGCCGGCGGATCGTCGTCAGCTTGTACTGCGAAAAGTCGGTTCCGGTCGTCTGCTTCAGGAGCAGGAGGATCCGCTCGAGGTCGTCCCCGCCCGCGCCTTTCTCGTCAGCGCCCGTCCCCGTTTTCGAGCGCGCCGCGAAGCTGGCCCTGCTGAGCTTCGAGAGCTCCCGGCCGATCTCCACGGGCGGCAGGACGAAGTCGATGTCGTCGACGACGATCGCGCGCGCCGGCATCGAGCCGTAACGGGCCGACTCCGGGGTCTGCGCGAAGCTGATCCCCCCCTCGGCCTTCACGAGCTTGGCGCCCTCGGCGCCGTCGCTGCCCGTGCCCGAGAGCACGACGGCGATCGCGCGGTCTTTCCGGTCGTGGGCGAGCGACCGGAAAAAAAAGTCGATCGAGAGCAACGGGCGCTCGCCCTCGTCGCGTGGGTGCAGCTTGAGCACGCCGTGCTCGAGGCTCATTCTGGCGTTGGGCGGGATGATGTAGACGTGGTTGCGCTCGACCCGCATCCCGTCCTCGACCTCGGCCACCGGCATCGGGGTCATTCGCGCGACCAGGGTCGAGAGCAGGCTGTCGTGCCGGGGCGAGAGATGCTGGACGACCACGAAGGCCATCCCGGTGTCCGGCGAGAGCGTGCTGAAGAGCTGCTTGAAAGCGTCGAGCCCGCCGGCGGAGGCCCCGATCCCGACTACGAAAAACTCTCTGGCGGAGCTCGAGCCCGTCGTACGAACGGCGGCCTTGCGAGAAGCCGGCACCCGCTTTTTTCTACGTCTGCTCGTTGTCCCCATCGTCGTCCCAAAAGCGTCTCGCAGACAAAAGGGAGTTGCAAGACACTAGCGGTCAAGAAAAAGTGGTATTAAACTCTTGGAGAAAGGACCTCAACCATGAAAACCGCTTCCACTCTGATCCTCCTTCTCCTCCCGATCGCGATCGCCGGCTGCGCGAGCGCGAAAAAGCAACCCACGACCGACACCGCGAACGCGGCCACTCCCGCCAAGGCCGAGCAGGCCGCGGCGCCGGCCACGGCGGCGGCCGATGCCGACAAGATCACCTGCACGCAGGACACCGAAAACCGCGTCCTCGCCGTCGTGAAGAAAGGCGCCGGCTGCGCGCTCGAGTACACGAAGGAAGGAAAAACCTCGACCCCCTCGACGTCCCAGCACGGGCTCGAGCACTGCAAGGCCACGCAGAAGAAGATCCGCGCGAAGCTCGAGGCGGCGGGTTACAAGTGCTCTTGAACGTCGCGTAACGACGGACGCTGCTGCGGGGCGCGAGTGCGTCCCGCCAGCCACGGCCGATAGTGGCTTTCGAGGAAATCGGCCTGGAAGTCGCGATACGAAGAGACGCCGCCGACGCTGGACAAGGTCCGGATGAAGAGCCACGGCAGATCGAGCTGGTAGCGCAGGAACCCGCTGCGCGCGCCGTTCGGGTACAGGTGGTGGTTGTTGTGCCACTCGCCCGCGACGAAGCCCGGCCAGAGCTGGTTGATCGAGAGATCGGCGCGGTTGAAGTCGATGCCGTCGCGGCGGCGGTCGACGCCCCGTCCGTGCCCCTCGTAGTTGTACGTGCGAACGCCGATCGCCCACACGCCGGCCCAGCCGAAGATCGCGGTGGCGAGCGCGTGGCCGCCGAGCAGGTAGAAGGCGCCGTACCAGAACGCCCAGTTCGCGGCGTAATGGGCGACGGCCCAGAACGGGTTACAGAGCGAGCCCCAGCGCTGGTACTGCTCGTAGGTGTTGAGCTTGACGGTGGTGTGCGCCATCAGGCGGCACAGGTGCTCGTAGTCCTTGACGGAGAGATCCCTTCGGATCGGCTGGTGGTTCACGTCGGCCAGAAAACAGTAAAGCCAGCCGCCGTTGACGTTATACGGATCGCCCGCCTGCTCCGAGTACCGATGGTGCACGTGGTGGGAGATGACGTAGATCTCCTCGGGGATCGTCCGAATGACGAGGTTGCGACAGAGCATCGCGACCCACGGGCTGCGAAACTTGAACGCGCGGTGGGTGGAGTAGCGATGGAGCCACATCGTGCCGTGGCTGCCCATGAGCACCATCCCATAGATGAAGCCGACGAGCATGAGGCCCACACTGGCGTAATGGGTGAGAAAGATGGTGAGCGGAAGCGCCAGCGACAGGCTTGCCGTCCAGCTGAAAAAAGAAAGCCAGTTCTTGCGATCCCTGAAGACGTTCAGGCGCGAGAAAAACTCACGCACGATCTCGCGTTTCGACGGCGCGTAGAACGAGCCTCCCCGGAGAAAGCCGTAGCTGGGCGGCTCCAGAACTCGCGCCAAAAACGTCATCGGGAAGTCTTTCCCAGGTTCGATTTGTCAGTCTCCGGACGGCGCCTGGGGGCCCGGCGTGATGCCGGCCAGATCCGGGTCGATGCCGTCGGCGATGAGGCGCTCACGCTCCTGCTTGTTGAGCTCGGAGCGCTGCGCGCGCTTGTCGTGCTTTTCCTGATTCCGCTCGGCGCGGTTGCGCTCACGGTCCCGTTTGGTCTTTGCTGCCTGGCTGGGTCTTCCCATCTGCACCCCCTTAAAAAAAAATGGCCGAAAAAGCCTTCGTACTACCGAAAAGCTCCTCCGGCCATCCGGATCGAGTATTAACCTACTAAATCAGTAACGGCTTCCCTGGCTGCGATTGTTGTCGCGGGGAACCATCGGCTTCGCTTCGTTGACCGTAAGCGCGCGACCGTCGTGGTCGGTGCCGTTGAGCTTGGTGATCGCGTCGGCAGCTTCAGCTTCCGTCGACATCTCCACGAAACCAAAGCCCTTGCTGCGGCCCGAGTCACGGTCAGTGATGACCTTCGCGGACTCGACCGTGCCACAAAGAGCGAACTTGTCGCTGAGCACCTGGTCGGTGGTGGAGAACGTCAGATTACCTACGTACAATTTCTTACCCATTTGAACCTCCTAAAGGCTGGGAGCCGCTTAAGAGGATATGGGCCCTATGCCCGCAGACTCTGAAGAAGCGAACGAACTAACTACTAACACAGTGACTATGGCACAGGACGACCCGCCTTTCGCCATAAATCGGTCAGGATAGCAGTTTCTTCTAACTCGTTGTATTAACGTGCGAAAGCCACCCGGCCCTTAGCCGATTCGCCCTCTGACCCGGTCACGCAATTTGCAGCACCCTCCGGCACATCGACCAAAGGAGGGAGATACTCGTGAAGCACTCTTTGATCAGAAGAAGAACCGGGACAGCAGCCATTTTGCTGGTGACGTGCGTCGGCGTGGGAGCCTGGGCGCAACAGCAGCCGCCGCAGCAACAGCCGGGCGGCGCGACCCCGCAGGGCGGGTCGGCACAGATTCTGCGCAACCTGCACGACACCGAAGCCATCAACTTCATCCAGCATGTGAACCAGGAGGAGATCCAGGCGGCGATGCTGGCCGGGGGCCGGCTGCAGACGCCCGCCCTGCAGACGGCCAACCAGACCATCCTGACCGACCACCAAAACTCGTTCGCGCAGCTGCAAACGCTGGCGTCGTCCCTGAACGTGCCGACGTACAACTTCCAGCTGGCCACCCACGAGCTCGCCGCAGCGGATTTTCTGGCCCGCCAGCAAGGCCCGCTCTTCGAACAGGCCTACGTGGACATCGAGAAGTCGGACCATCAGACCGCGATCAAGACCCTGCAGCAGTTTCAAAGCGAAGACCTGAGCCCACAGGTACAGCAGCTCATCACGGCGATCCTGCCGGTGATGCAGAAGCACCTGACGGCCGTTGGCGGCCCGAACTTGGTGACGAGCACGAGCGCGGCGAGCGGAGCCAGCGGTGCTAGTGGAGCTAGTGGTGCCAGTGGTGCCAGTGGTGCCAGCGGCTCGAGCGCGGCCAGTGGCTCGAGCGGTTCGACGGGCAACACCGGCGCGGCTTCAGGCCCGTCCGGCGGCGGAACGTAACTACGCGACGCGACGATTCCCGTGGCGGGCGGAAGCTTCCACGCTCCTCCCGCGCGCGGGACTCGCGGCCCGCCACGCCAGGGCGAGGGCAAGCTCGACGGCGGCGTCGGCGAGATAAATTTTCGAGATGCGCCCGACCAGACTATAGAAGGAGCTCACGCCACCCAGCACCAGCGCCTCCCCACCGGCGATCGCCACCAGCTCTCCGGGCAGGTCGTCTTCCGTCCACGCCCGAAATCCCGCATCAAGCAGCACCACGCCCGTCGTCGCAAGCAGCAGGCCCACCGTCTTGACGAGCCAGTCGTCCGTCTTCGGGCCCGTCACCTTTTCGAAGCTTTCGAGGTCGAAGAGCGGCCAAAGACCGCTGGCCAGGTAGAACGCTCCTTGCCCGATGGCCATTCGCCGACGATTGATTTTCCCCATACCCGTTTTTCCTCCCCTTCAGAGCAGGTCGTTGTGGATGGTGGTCGCCGCGACGGCGGCTTGCCCGGCCGCCACCGAGATCTGCCCAAGCAGGTTCACGCAGTCGCCCACGGCGAACAGCCCGCCGACCGAAGTCCGCTGCTCGGTGGTCGTGACAAGAAACCCCTGC
>JACQAX010000147.1 GCA_016194795.1 Deltaproteobacteria bacterium
CCGGGCGGGAAGGCGTGGGCGCCGAGAAAGGTGCTCTGAATCTCGAGGCGCGAGCGGAACTCGCGCTTGAGCTTCGCGGCCACGCGCAAGAGCTTGCGCTCGGTCGGCCAGTCGAGACCGTAGCCCGACTTCATCTCGAGCAGGCCGACGCCGAGCGACAGCGCCGCCAGCACGCGCTCGCGGCCCGCGCGATGCAGCTCGGCCTCGCCTGCCGCGCGCGTGGCTTTCACCGTGCTCACGATGCCGCCGCCGGCGGCCGCGATCTGCTGGTAGGTGGCCCCTTCGAGGCGCATCTTGAACTCGTTGTGGCGGCTTCCCGCGAAGACGAGATGGGTGTGGCTGTCGGCGAGCGCGGGCATGAGAATACGGCCCTTGAGGCTCACGCGCCTGGCGCCGCGCGCGACGGCCTTCGGCACGCCCTTCGCCTCGCCCAGCCAGGCGATGCCTTTGCGCGAGTCCCAAAGCAGCGCTCCGCCTCGGATGATCCCCAGGTCCTCCTCGGTCACGCCGACGCCGCCCTTGCGCGCGACGCCCTTGTTCGTGATGAGCTCGTCGACGTCGACGTAGAGTGTGCGCGCCATCGTCTACTCCTCGGCGAACGGGATGTGGAAGCGCCTTGGCTTCGTCTCGGCGTAAAAGTCCTCGGCCTCGTCGTAGGTCGCGTCGAGGTGGCGGATCACGCCCATCGCTGGATCCGAGTTGAGGAGGCGCTTGAGACGCGCGGCCGCTTCGGCCGTTCCGTCGGCGACGATCACCATGCCGGCATGGATCGAATACCCCATGCCGACGCCGCCGCCATGGTGCACGCTCACCCACGAGGCGCCGTTCACCGAGTTGATGAGCGCGTTGAGGATCGGCCAGTCGGCGACCGCGTCGGAGCCGTCTTTCATCGCTTCGGTCTCGCGATTCGGTGAAGCCACCGAGCCGCAATCCAGGTGGTCGCGGCCGATGACGATCGGCGCCTTCACCTTGCCCCTGGCCACGAGCTCGTTGAAGAGCAGGCCGGCCTTCTCGCGCTCGCCGTAGCCGAGCCAGCAGATTCGCGAGGGCAGCCCCTGGAACTGCACGCGCTCTTCCGCGAGCGCGAGCCAGCGTTGCAGGCTCTTGTTCTCGGGAAAGAGCTCGCCGATGGCCTCGTCGGTGACTCGGATGTCCTCGGGGTCGCCGGAGAGCGCCACCCAGCGAAAAGGGCCCTTGCCCTCGCAGAAGAGCGGACGGATGTACGCCGGCACGAATCCCGGGAAGGTGAAAGCGTTCTTGTAGCCGACTCGCTCGGCCTGGCCACGCAGGTTGTTGCCGTAGTCGAAAACGTGCGTGCCGCGCTTCTGAAACTCCTGCATGGCTTTCACGTGCTCGACCATCGTGGCCGTGCTGCGCCTCATGTACTCCTGGGGGTCGCGCTTGCGGAGCTCGTGCGCCTCGCCGAGCGACATCTTCTCGGGGTAGTAGCCGTTGAGCTCGTCGTGCGCCGAGGTCTGGTCGGTGAGCAGGTCGATCTTCACGTCGCGCCGGAGAAGCTCGCGCAATATCTCGACGGCGTTGCCCTGCACGCCGATCGAAAGCGCGCGCTTTTCTTTCTGCGCGTTGGCCGCGAGCTTCAACGCCTCGTCGAGCGACTCGGCGTAGACGTCGAGATAGCGCGTCTTGAGGCGCATCTGGATGCGGTCGACCTGCATCTCGATCCCGATGAACACGCCGCCGGCCATTGCCGCCGCGAGCGGCTGCGCGCCACCCATGCCGCCCAGGCCCGCCGAGACGACGAGCTTGCCGGCGAGGTCGCTTCCGTAATGCTTCTGCGCCGCGGCCGCGAAGGTCTCGTAAGTTCCTTGCAAGATACCCTGCGTGCCGATGTAGATCCAGGAGCCGGCCGTCATCTGGCCGTACATCATGAGGCCCTTGGCATCGAGCTCGCGAAATTTCTCCCAGGTCGCCCAGTGCGGCACGAGCATCGAGTTGCTGAGCAGCACTCGCGGCGCGTCCTTGTGCGTGGGGATGACCGCGACGGGTTTTCCGCTCTGCACGAGCAGCGTCTCGTCGTCTTCGAGGTTCTTCAGCTCCTCGACGATCTTGTCGAAGCTGGCCCAGTTGCGCGCGGCCTTGCCGATGCCGCCGTAGACGACGAGGTCTTCGGGTTTCTCGGCCACCTCGGGATCGAGGTTGTTCATGAGCATCCGCATCGCGGCTTCCTGAACCCAACCCTTGCAGCTCAGTTCGCGCCCGCGGGGCGCTCTTACGATTCTTTTCATGTGCCTGTCGCGTTGAAGGTGATGGTGGGGGCGCCGGCACTGAAAAACTGCGTGGGCGACGTGCTCGCCGGCCCGGCGCTCGGGCCCGAGGGCGTGAAGCGCAGGATGACCGTGCACGACTGATCGGAGTTGGCCGCGAGCGTCGTCCCGGGGAACGAGCAGGTTCCGCCGACGATCGTGAATTGGCCGGGCAACGCTGGCGACGGCGCCGCCAGCGTGCTGGTGCCCGTGTCGCCGGTGTTCTGGAACGTCAGCGTGAGATCCCTGTGGCTGGGATAGGCGACGTTGCCGAAGTCGGTGTTGTTGGTGTTGTTGTCGTAGGCCACGAATGCCGAACCGGTCTGATACGAGAAAAAGTTCTGCGTGGCCGTTTGGCCGCCACCGTTGGTCAGAACCACGCTCAAGTTGCTTCCGGTGGTGCCGGCCGGCGCGATGCACGTGATCGTGCTGGAGCTGACGACCGTCACGCTGGTGCAGGCGTTGCCGTTGACGGTGACGGAGGCCGGGCCCGAGAAAAGGGCGCCGCCGAGCGTGATCTGGAAACCGCCGCTCGTGCGCCCGCCGTACGGAAAGAGCTTGTTGAACTGAAAGGTGTTGCCGCCGCCGCCCCCGTTGTTGCCGCCGCCCGTGCAGGTGACGTCGGCAGCGCCGCCGCCGTAGGAGATGGGCACGGTGACGGAAGTGTCGGCGCCGATGTCTCTCACGACTCGCCCGAGAAAGTAGCCGCCGTTTCCACCGGTGCTTCCGCTGCTTCCGCTGCTGCCCGAGCTGGCGCCGCAGCCCTGGTCCGGCGGGAACACGCCGTAGACGTCGATCGTGCGATTCTTGCCCGACGTGATGTCGAGCTGGATCGTGCCGCCGCGGGGAACCGTGTCGGAGATCGCGCCGACGCCGACGCCACGCATATTGCTCGGCGACGTGCAGCCCTGGAGCTTGGAGCTCAACGACGCAATGCCCTCGCCGGTGACGTTAGCCGCGAAACAGGTGAAGTCGCTCGTTACCGAAGGGCCCGTCAGCATGGCGAGCCCGAGGCTGTTCTTCCACAGCGCGCTCAGCTGGTCGATGAGCGCGGCCGAGTCGAGCTTCGGCTGATCGACGTCCTCCACCTTGATCTTTAGGCTTCCGCCCCCGTCATGTTTTGGAACGTCGAGCGAGCAGGCCGCGAGCAGGCCCACGGCACATCCGACACCTAAAGCAACAATCCTGGAAGACGTTTTCATAGTGCAGTAATTCTAGCCGCACCCAGGCAATCGGCCAAGCATTTCCGTGCTTTACTCACCAAACGACATTGAATTAGAAAGCGAGAATGAGCGTTAAAACCCCGCCTTCCCTGGATCGAGTGCGCGAAGGCCTGGCGCGGATCGGGGCGACCGATGCCGTGCTCGCGCGTTCGCGCCCCGTCGTCGTTGCGGGCACGAACGGCAAGGGCAGTGTATGTGCCGCGTTAGAGGCGATTCTCCTCGCGCGCGGCGAGCGCGTCGGGCTGTTCACCTCGCCGCACCTCGTCGATCCCTGCGAGCGCTTTCGCGTCGGCGGCCGGGACGTGAGCCCGGCGTCGTACGAGCGCGCAAACCAGGAAGTTCTCGAGGCGACGTCGGATCTCGCGCTGACTGACTTCGAGGTGCACGCGCTTATGGCCGTCTGGCTTTTCTGCATCGGAAACACTCCCGTCGAAAGAATGATCCTCGAGGTGGGGCTCGGCGGCACGTTCGACGCGACCAATGCCGTGCCCCACGAGACGTCGGTCGTCACGAGCCTTGGGCTCGACCATCAGGACGTGCTCGGCGCGACGCTTCCCGAGATCGCGCGCAGCAAGCTCGGCATCGTCAGTCCCGGCTCGCTCGTCGTGCACGCGCCGTTTCCACCGGAAGCGGCGGCCGTCGTCGCGGAGACGCGCGCGCGCGTGGGCGGCCGCTGGGTCGAGACGATGCCGTTCGGGTATCGCGTCGACGCGACGGGAGAGGAGCCGAGGTTTTTCCTCGGGCTCGACGCCGTCGAGACCGAGATTTCGCTCGCCGGGCACAGGGGCGCCGAGAACTGCGCGCTCGCCGTCACGGTCGCGCGCGAGCTCGGCGTGGGTACGCGCGAAGCGCTGCGCGCGCTGGGCGGTATCAAGTGGCCCGGCCGCATGGAGCTCGTCGGCCGCGCTCCGAGCGGCGCGCCGATCTACCTTTCCGGTGACCACAACCCGCAAGGCGTCGCGAGCCTGCTCGAGCTTCTGCCCGCTTACCGGCGCGAGCGCCTGCACCTTGTCGTCGGCGTAGGCCGCGAGAAAGATCTCGACGGGGTGCTCGCCCCCCTCTTCGCGCTCGGTGACGTCTACCTCACCGAAACGCCCTTCCGGGGCCGCGCGCTTGCCGACCATGGCGCCTGGCTCGGGCGCGCGACGTTTTCGTCGCCCGACCCCATGGCGGCGCTGAAGGCGGCGACGGAGGCGGCCGCGCGCGAGGATCTCGTGCTGGTGACCGGCTCGCTCTATCTGGTCGGCCTCGTGCGAGCGCTCAGAAAAGCAGCTCGCCGCGATTCATGACGTCGGAGATCGTGTTGATGTCCTCGTAGAAGGCGCGGTCGTGCTCGACCGGAGGGACGCGCTCGCGGATCGCCCGGTAGGCCTGGTCCACGAGCTTCGAGGCGCGCAGCGGGCGACGAAACTCGAGGCCCTGCGAGGCGCCGAAGAATTCCATCGCGATCACGTTCCAGGTGTTCTCGACGATCGAGCGGGCCTTGCGCGCGGCGATCGTGCCCATGCTCACGTGGTCTTCCTTGTCGGCCGACGTGGGAATCGAGTCGACGCTCGCCGGGTGCGAGAGCACCTTGTTTTCGCTCACGAGCGAGGCGGCGGCGACCTGGACGATCATGAAGCCCGAGTTGAGGCCGCCTTCCTTGACGAGAAACGCCGGCAGGTCCGAGAGCGCCGGGTTGATGAGCTTCTCGAGCCTGCGCTCGGAGATGTTGGCGAGCTCGGAGACGGCGATGCAGAGCTCGTCCATCGCGATGGCGACGTACTCGCCGTGGAAGTTGCCGCCGTTGACGATCTTGCCGCCCTTGGCGCCTTTTGCGAACACGAGCGGGTTGTCGGTCACGCTGTTGACCTCGACCTCGAGCACTTCGCGCACGTGGCGAAGCACGTCGCGCGCGATGCCGTGTACCTGGGGGATGCAGCGCAAGCTGTACGGGTCCTGGACCTTGTCGCAGAACTCGTGGCTCTTCATGATCTCGTAGCGCGCCAGCAGCTTTCGCATATGAGCCGCGACCTCGCCCTGCCCGCGGTGCGGGCGGATGCGGTGGATGTCCTCGTCGAAGGGCGCGACCGAGCCGGCCAGCGCCTCGATCGTCATCGCGCCGGCGACGTCCGCCATCTGGGCGAGAGCCTCGGCGCGCAGGAAGACGAGCGTACCGATCGCCGTCATGATCTGCGTGCCGTTGATGAGCGAGAGGCCTTCTTTGGGCAGGACCTTGTACGGCTTGAGGCCCGCGTGCTCGAGCGCGCGCGCCGAGGGCATGAGCTTGCCGTCGTGATAGGCGCGGCCTTCGCCGATGAGCGTGAGCGCGAGGTGCGCGAGGGGCGCGAGGTCGCCGCAGGCGCCGACGCTTCCCTGCTCGGGGATCCAAGGATGCACGCTCGCGTTCAGGAGCGCGAGCAGCGCCTCGATGAGCGCGACCGACACGCCCGAGTGGCCGGCGGCCAGGGTGTTGGCGCGCAGGAGAATCGCGGCGCGCGTTTCGGACTCCGACAGCGGGCGCCCGATGCCCGTCGCATGCGATCTCAGGAGATTGACCTGAAGGCGATCGAGCTGCGAGTCGTCGATGCGCACGCGGCTCATGAGCCCGAAGCCGGTGTTCACGCCATAGATCGCGTCGCGCCCGCCGAGCTTCGACTCGATGAACTTGCGCGACTGCTGCACCTTGCCGCGCGCCGCGGGCGAGAGCTTCACCTTCGTTTTCGCGTCGAGGTCGTACGCGACGCGGGCGATGTCTTCGAGAGAGAGGGACTTGCCGTCGATGAGAAGTTGCTTCATGTGAAACCCTTAAAACCTGGCGCGCAGCTTTTGTATGGCCGCGGCGTAGTCGCCGGCCTTGAAAATCGCCGAGCCCGCGACGAAGACGTCGCAGCCGGCTTTCGAGACGGCCGAGGCCGTGCTCTCCGAGATCCCGCCATCGACCTCGATGAGGAAGTCGAGACCCATGTCCCGGCGCGTGTTGGCGAGCTTCTCGATCTTGGCCAGCCCCGAGTCGATGAACTTCTGCCCGCCGAAGCCCGGGTTGACCGTCATGATGAGCACGAGGTCGACGTCAGGCAGAATGTCGGTGAGCGTCTCGACGGGAGTGGCCGGGTTGATCGACACGCCGGCCTTGGCGCCGAGGTCGCGGATGCGTGAGACCGTGCGGTGCAGGTGGTAGACGGCTTCCTGGTGGACGGTGACGTAAGCGGCCCCGGCCTTCACGAATTCGTCGACGTAGGCGTCGGGATTCTCGATCATGAGATGGCAGTCGAGCGGGCGTTTCGTCACGCGCTTGAGCGACTCGACGACGACCGGCCCGATCGTGATGTTCGGCACGAAGTGGCCGTCCATGACGTCGACGTGGATCCAGTCGGCGCCGGCGGCCTCGACGGCCTTGACCTCGTCGCCCAGGCGGGCGAAGTCGGCGCTCAGGATGGAAGGGGCGATCAGCTTCTTGGAAGTCATGCGTTGAACCCGAAGTGGGCGTTGTGGAGGCCGTTGAGGAACTCCTGCACCTGCATCGGCTTGCGGCCCTCGGGCTGCACTTGCAGCAGCTCGACCCAGCCGTCGGCGCACTTCACCCAGAGGCCGCCGGCTTGCGAGAGGATGTCGCCGGCCGTGGCCGACGACGGCGCGCCGGAGACGTTGGCGTGGAACTTCGCCTTGAGAATCTTGATCATCCCGCGCGTCGAGCGGCCGAACGTGCCGGGCCACGGATCGAACGCGCGGATCTGGTTGATGATCTCGCGTCCCGTTTTGGTCCAGTCGATGAGGCCGTCTTCCTTCTTGATGAGCTTGGCGTAGGTGACCTGCGCCTCGTCCTGCTCTTTCTCGACGTGCTTCCCGTCGCGCACGAGCGCGAGCGTGTCGACGATCAGCTCTCCGCCGATTTTCGCGAGCTCGTCGTGGAGCTGGCTTGCCGTCATCTCGTCGGTGATCGGGATGGATTTCTGCAAGAGCACGGGGCCGGCGTCCATCTTGGGGACGAGCCGCATCGTGCTCACGCCGCTTTCCTCCTCGCCCTGCCAGATGGCGTACTGGATCGGCGCGGCGCCGCGGTACTTCGGAAGGAGCGACGAGTGGACGTTGATGCAGCCGAGGCGCGGCGTGTTCAGGATCGCCTGGCTCAGGAACTGCGCGTACGCCACGACCACGACGACGTCGGCCATGATGTCGACGAGCGCGCGCTTCTCGTCAGGGTCGTTGACGTTCTCCGGCTGTAAAATCTTGAGACCGAGCTCCTTGGCGACGATCTTGATCGGCGGCTCGGTGATCTTCTGTCCGCGGCCCGACGGGCGGTCGGGCTGCGTGTAAACGGCGACGATGTTGGCGAGGTCGGGACGAGCGGCCAGGGCCCTCAAAGAGGGCACCGCGAAATCCGGCGTTCCCATGAATACGACGCGCAACGGTGCAGCCATCAGCCATTATACTCTTGTCAGAGCTCCACGTGAAACTTCGAGCGCTCGAACTTCGATCCGCGCTCCTTCTTGATTTTCCCTTTGATCAATCCTCGTTTAGCGACACTCAAACGGTCAATGAAAAGCTTTCCGTCGAGGTGATCGATCTCGTGCTGGATCGAAAACCCTGGGGTTCGTCTCGACCGGGCGACGCGGCCCGTCGTCATCCTCGTCTCCTTCGATGTGGTAGTCGACGTCGATGACCGCGATGCGCTGGAGAACGGCTACCTGATTGGCGGCGAGCCCCACGCCGGGCGCATCGTACATCGTCTCGAACATGTCGGCCGCGAGCTTCTCCAGCTTTGCGTCAAAGGTCGTGATTTCCGGAGCGCGCTGGCGCAAAACAGGGTCCGGAAAGGTGACGATCTTGAGGATGGCCATAATCAAGATTTAAGCCGTACGGCCCTTCAATACAAGCACTATTGCGGCGCAGAAAAACAGCGCGCACGGCGCCCAGACTGACATCCAGGGCGTGACGGCGCCCGAGCGTCCAAGCGAGATGCACAGGCTGAACAGGAGCCAGTACGAGAAAATCCAGCCCAGGCAGATGGCGAGATCCTTTCCGAGGCCCCCCTGTCGTTTGGGCCGCACCGAGTACGGGATCGCGAGCAGCCCCATGATCAGCGGAATGAACGAGATCGCGATGCGCGAGTGAAAGTCGACTTCGTAAGCGTTGGTCTTCAGGCCGGCTTCTTTGTTCCGGTGGATGAAGGTCAGCAGCTCCTTGAGACGGAGCGTCTCGACCTGGTGCTCGATCTCGATGAAGTCTTTCGGCGTTTCGGGGAGCATCAGGCGCTTGTCGCCGAAGTGCTTGCTCAACGGAAACGACTGGCCCTCCGGAAAGATCGTGAGCATCCCGTCGTGCAGCTCCCACTCGCTTTTCTTTTCGTCGTAGCGCGCCGTCTGCGCCTCGACGTGCTGGACGAGGCGGAAGCTGTTGTCGAAAAAGTAGATCCCGATGCCGTGGATCGTGCTCGTCGAGGCGTCGTAGACGCGCAGGTTGTAGATGTAGTTCTTGCTGCGATACCAGATCTTGCTCGTCTTGATGTCGACGGTGAAGTCGGGGCGGTTTTTGATCACGCGCCAGTAGAAAGCCGTCCGGCGTTTGGCCAGTGGCGGCACCACGCGGTCGTAGGTCACGAGCGTAAGGCAGCACGAGATGAAGATCGCGCCGAAGATCAGCAGCGAGACGTGGCCCAGGCCGATGCCTGACGCATGGATCGCGGTGAGCTCGTTTTTGCGGTTCAGGCTCGAAAGCGTGACGCTCGTCGCGAGCATGGCGGCCGGCGGAACCATCTGACAGATGATCATCGGCAGCTGAAACGCCCCGTATTTAAACAGGATAAAAGGAGTGACGTCGGCGTCCCAGACGCCTCGCAGGTAGTCGGCGATGAAAAACACGACGGCCAGCACGGCGAGCGCGATCAAAAAGCTCCGCACGAACTCCATCAGCACGTACCGGTCGAGGATCCTCATCCATACATCTAAAGGCACCCTGGATACGGTTGCAATTGAAAAAACCCTAAGTTAACGTGGCGCTTATGGCCGAAGAACCGCAGTCCGACGCTGAAAAATCCGATAAGTCGGAAAAGAATGATCCCGCGTCCTCCACCGACGACGCAAAGCGAAGCGCCGCTTATCGCAAGAAGTGGATCATCGACAACGTCAAGTCGTTCGGGATCGCGATCTTCCTGGTCCTCATCATTCGTTCGAGCATCGTCGAGGCGTTCAAAATCCCCTCGGGCAGCATGATTCCGACGCTGATGGTCGGCGACCATATTTTCGTAAACAAGTTCGCGTACGGCCTCAAGGTGCCGTTCAGCGACTTCTTCACCGATACGCCGCTGTTCATCGTCAAGCGCGACATCCCCCAGCGCGGTGACGTGATCGTCTTCAAGTACCCCAAGGACGAGTCGTTTTATTACATCAAGCGCGTGATCGGCGTGCCTAACGACGTGATCCGCGTCCGCGACAAGGTCATCTACATCAACGACAAGCCGCTGGAGCGCACGCCGACCAACCACCCCGAGATCATCGCGGGCCTGGAAGGCCGCCAGTACGACAAGACGACGCTCGAGCTCTTCGACGAGGTCAACGCCACGACTCACGACAAGCATCTCGTCATGCTCGACAAGGCCAACTACATCAACGAGAACTACGGCCCGATCACCGTTCTTCCTGACCACCTCTTCGTGATGGGCGACAACCGCGACTTCAGCAACGACAGCCGTTTCTGGGGTCTCGTTCCGCTCAAGAACGTGCGCGGCAAGGCCATGGTCGTCTGGCTCTCGCTCTGGATCGACTTCGGTGAGTCGCAGTACTACTTCCGGCCGTCGCGCATCGGTACCGTCATTCGGTAAGACGATAGATCTGGAACGACTCGGGCCTGGAGCCCGCGAAGACGACCTCGCCGCGCAAGGCGCCGAGCGGGCAGAGCTTCGTGTCGGCGATCAGGTAGGCCCGACCCTTTTTCACGAGGCGCGCGTCGAGGTTCGAAAGGTAGTCGAAGTTGCGCGAAAGCCCTCGAAAGCGGTGGAGGTAGTGGCGCATGGCGCCCACGCCCTCGGAGCACGAGAGGTAGTAGACGGCGTCCGGCTCGCTTGCCGAGCCGAGCTGCTCGGAGCGCACCACGCGGCCGAAGTCGCCGAGGATCGTGAAGAACGCGCTCGAGCGATAAGCCGAAACGCAGAGCGAAGTGGCCGCCAGGATCGTGGTCGCGATCGTCAGCTCGCGGCGGCCGAGCCAGGCCCTTGGGACACTGACGAGCAGGAACGCCGCCAGCGCCCCGACGACGGGACCTACGATCGAAAGAAGGTAGCCGTTCACCGACCACTGAAGAAAGATCGCCAGAAAGCCCGCGATCATCAGCGAGGGCGCCGTCACGGCGAAGAGCTCGCGCCACTTCCCCTTCTTCGCGAGCTTTCCCGCGAGCAGGACGGGCACGGCCGCGAGCACGACGAGAAGCCAGGTTTTCGGATTCGAGAGGTTCGTCGCAAGGCTCTCGAGCCCGAACCTTTTCGTGTATTCTCCCCGCGCGGCGAAATAGCGCGTCGTCAGCAGCAGCGCCGCGGCGCTCGCGGCGACGAAGGCCAGCCGGGCGGAGCGGCGGGGATTGTAGCGCGCGAAGAGCGCGAGGGTCGCCGGCAGGAACATCGCGAACTGCGCTTTCGTGGAAAACCCGCCCACCAGCAAGCCACGACCAGAGCGCGATCAGCACCATGACGACGAACGCGTTGAGCACGAAGAGCGTCGTCGCGCTCGCGCCGGCCGCTCCGTAAAGCCCGAGGACCATCAGTGGGTAGAGGGGCCTGAACATGCCCCACTCGGTCAGGTCGTTCGCGACGAACGAGCCGAGGTGGGCCGCGAGATCGCCGCGCCGGAGCTCGTCGACGAGCTCCAGCAGCGTGGCGTCGTCCATCAGGCCGAAGAAGGGCCGTTTGACGAGAATGAACACGAGCACCACGACGAACGGGGCGACGGCCAGCGGCCGGAGCAGGCTGCGCATGGGTTCATCCTGCCACTATTTGCGGATTTCGGGAATCGGCTTCCCCGTGGCCGTGGGCATCGGCACGCCGAAGATCGAGGCGATCGTCGGCGCCAGATCGGCGTGCGTGTACCGCGTCTTGAACGTGCCTCGCCTGACGCCCGGGCCGACCGCCATGAGAAACACGTGCCGGCAGCCCGCGCAGATCTCCGGCGCCTTGTGCACGTACTTGCAGTCGCCGTGGCCCGCCCACTGCTTCGCATCGGGAAAGTCGCAGCGGCCGTGATCGGTGGTCACGAGCAAGGTCGTCGTACCCCTGTAATAAGGATCGCTCTGCAACAGGCGCCAGAGACGGCCGACGTAGTAGTCGTCCTCGCGCAACGCCTTGTGGTAGTTGAAGATGCCGTATTCGAGGCCGAGCTTTTCCCTGGCGTCCGCCTCGAGGTGGGCCTCCTCGTCGGCGTCGACGAGATGGACGAAGGTGAAGCGCTGGTGGCGCTTCGGCAGCTCCTGGGCGAGCTCGAGGAACGTGTCCATGTCGCTGCGCGAATGCTCGAAGACCTCGGGCTTGAGATAGCGGCCCTTGTGCAGGCCCTCCTTCCAGCCGCAGCTCTTGTAGAACGACTCCGAGCCGCTCAGCGCGCAGATCGGCTCCCACGACGCGTGCAGAGCGAGCTCGTCGTCGGTGAGCCCCGATTTCTTCAGCACGTCGAAGATCGTCGGATAGTGCGAGCGAAGGTCCTCTTTCGGCGGGTGATTGCCGCGAATTTTCTCCTGGCGGCGCCCCGCGAAGATGTCGGCGTACGCGGGAAGGCTCACGCCGATCGGGTTGCTGATGCGCGCGTCCGGAAAAAACGCGCCCTGCCCGGCGAGCGAAAGAAGGTTCGGGAAGAGGCTCGTGGCGGCGACAAGCTTCCCGCCGTCGTCGCGAGCCTTGCCCGCGAGCTCGAGCGGGCGCACGCCGTCGATGACGACGAGCACGACTTTGCTGCTGCGCAGCCCCTGCGGGAGAGGTCCGGGGTTCGCGGCGAGAAGCGACGACGAGATGGCTAGCGCGAGAAGCGAGACGGTCATTTGTAAC
>JACQAX010000148.1 GCA_016194795.1 Deltaproteobacteria bacterium
GTCGACGTCGCGCAGGACGAGAAAGTGGTCGAGGTCGGCCACGCCGTCGTCCTCGTCGCCCACGCCGGAGCGCAGCAGGCTGCCGCGCTCGAGCATCCAGATGGTGAGCGCCGCGACGTGCTTGCAGTGCGCCTCATAGAGACGGTGCGCCGGGCAGGAGCAGTCTGAGTTGAAGATCGTTCCGCGAGCCATGACGATGGCGGTTTCGTACGCCGCTTCGTCGGTACCCTGCACCTTGGCCGAGATCGTATTGCCCGTGAGGCGCACGTCGCGGACGCGCTCCTCGCGGAAATAGATCTGGCCGCGCTTCCAACTGGCTTGGGTGAACTCGCGCTTGACCTGGTTATAAAAAATCATCGAAGGGGAGCACTATATCAGAGATCGGCCCCGGATGCTTAAGATTGTTCGATCGCCGAAAGCACCCACGGGCTTCCCGTCCGACCGGCCTCGCGCGCGAAAGTCCAGTACTCCTCGAACTTCACGGGTTCGCTCTTGGAGCCTTCGACAACGTTTCCCGAACGATCGACCGTGTAGTCGAGCAGGTTCGCGTAAAAGCGGACGGTCGCATACTCCTTGCCAAGCTCCTGCCACGCCTCGACGAGGTTGGTCTGGCGCACGCTCACGTTCTCGATGTGGCTGACGCGGCCCTGGGCTTCGAGGCTGGCGAACTCGCCCTCGAGCTTGCGGGCGATCTCGTCGGTCACGAGCGGGCGGATCTGCGCGATGCTGCGCGAGGCCCAGGCCGCCTGGATGCGGAAGAACTCGTCGAGCCGCTCGTCCTTGAAGCGCGCAAGGTCGAAGCCCGCATCATAGCGGCGGATGGCGTCGGCCGCCTCGTCCTCGGACATCTCGCCCCCACCCGCGGCACGCGGCAGATCGGCGTACGGGCCGGCCGGCACCGAGCGGAGCTTGGTGCGCGGGTCTTCTTCGAAGCGCGGGTCGAGCCCGCCACCTGTTGCGCCATAAGCGCCGCCGGCCGTCGCGGCACGGCCCATGAGATAGCGAAAACCGAAAAACAGCAGCCCGCCGATGAGAAGAATCTCGAGCAGGCCGATCCCGCCGCCGCCCCCCATCCCGCCCATCGGGCCGTAGGCGCCATAGCCCAACCCGCGAAAGAGCATCGAGCCGAGAAAACCGCCGGCGATGCCGCCCATCATCCCGCGAAAAAATCCGCCGCTCCCATAGGAGGGCGCCGCCTGATACGGGTTGACCGGGGCGGGCTGCGGCGTGACCTGCCGCGGCGCGGAGTACGGGTTCGAAGAGGGACGCGACGAGCCAAACCCACCGCCGCTCGAGCGTGGCGAAACCGAACGCGAGCCGCGCGAGCCAAACGAGCTGCCGCCGCCGAACCGGGCTTCGGCGCTAAAAGCCAGGACCAACATCGAAAGCACCAGGAGAGCGAGGGTTCTTTTGAGCATAGGTCCTATTTAGCAAGGCCGACGCACGCGCACAAGGGCCGACACGCCTGGCTTGACACCCCCGCAAGCGGGCGTCAAAATTGACGAAATGCAAACTTATGACTTCGTGATCATCGGCTCCGGAGTTTCGGGCGGGCGAATGGCTTACGAGCTGACGGCGTCGGGCGCCAAGTGCCTGCTGCTCGAGGCGGGCCGCGAGTTTTCCGCGACCACCTTTCCGGCCCACGAGATCGACTACTCGACCCAGATGTTCTGGGGCGGCGGCCTCGAGATCAGCACCGACGGCAACCTGGGCTTTCTGCGCGCGCGCTGCCTCGGCGGCACCTCAATCGTGAACCAGGCGCTGCTCGACCGCTTCGACGACGTCGCCTGGGACGACTGGCGCCACCGCAGCGGCGTCTCGTACTTCAACAAGACCGACATGGAGGCGAGCTACCAGGCGATCGAGGCCAAGGTCAAAATCTCCGAGATCCCCCGCTCCCAGTACAACCGCAACGCCCAGACCTTCACGAAGGCCTGCGAGCACCTCGGCTACGAGTGGAAAAAGCTCAAGCGCGCGCAAGGAGAATGCGCGCTCGACAAAGGCTCCGACTGCATCGTCTGCCTCGGCGGCTGCCCGCGCGACTCCAAGCAGAGCTCGCTCGTGACGACGATCCGCTGGGCGCGCGAGAAGGGCCTGCGCGTCGAGTCCGAGTTCGAGGTCCACCACCTGAGCGACGCGGGCGACAAGGTCCACGTCTACGGCCGCCAACGTGGCGCCGAGACCGAGGTCGTCGGCCGCCGCGTCGTGCTCGCCGCGGGCGCGATGGGCAACACGGCCATCCTGCTTCGCTCGGGTTACCAGAAAGAGCTGCCCGCCCTCGGCCACGGCTTCGCCTGCCACCCGCAGTACATGACCTACGCGATGTTCGACGAGCCGATCGATGCGCACAAGGGCGCGTTCCAGGCGGTCGCGTCCCAGGATCCCCGCATGCGCAAGCAAGGCTTCAAGCTCGAGAACGTCTACGCGCCGCCGATCGGCACGGCGATGCTCATGCCGGGGTTCGGCCCGAACCACCAGCGGTTGATGCGCAAGTATCGCTTTTATGCCTCGATGGAGGTTGCCGTGCGCGACGAGCCGACCGGCGTGATCCGAGTCACGCGCGGAGACAAGCTCGTCGTCGACAAGCAGCTGACCGCGCAGGATCAAGACCGAACCGAGCGTGGCCTCAAGCTCGTGAGCGAGCTCTTCCACGCCGCCGGCGCCTCGGAGATCGTTTCGTGCACGCAGGCGTTCGGGCTGCATCTCATGGGCGGCTGCTCGATCGGAGTCGACGCCCGCAAGGCGGTCGTCTCTCCCGACTTCCGGGTGTTCGGCCACCGCAACCTGATCGCCGCCGACTCGAGCATCTTTCCGGAGGCGCCCGGCATCAATCCGTCCTTCACCATCATGGCGCTCTCGCATCGCGCGGCGCGGGAGGTCTTGAGCTCATGACTTCGATTTCAAAGCACCTCAGCGCGGGCCAGGTTCGCGGCCTCGAAAAAGTCGGCGACGTGCTCCTGCCTGGCTTTGGTGACCTCGCCTCGTTCTCGACCTCGCATTGCGTGCGCCACGCCGATCGCGTCCTCGACTACATGACGGCCCAGGACCTGGGCGATCTCAAGATGCTGCTCACGCTGCTCGGCTTCGCGCCGCGCTTCTGCGTCGCTCTGCTCATGCGACTGCTCGAGCTCAGCCCCGCCGTGCCGACGCCCCTGGGCTCGCTCCTGCGTTTCATGCGGCTGGGGCTTCGCGGCCTCGTGATGACGCTTTACTACGCCGACCCCGCCGTGCAACAGACCATCGGCTACGACGCGCGCGTCTACACGGCCGACTTCACGCCGTATACTACGCCCTCGCCGAGCGCCGGCGCGCCGGCTTCGGGGTTGAGCCGGCCCACGCTCTCGCCCTGACGCGTTCGAGATCCGGCATTTTCAGAGGTGCTGGCTTTCGCGCACGCCCTGTTTTCCCATTCGTCCCGGCGGTCTGCACCTGCTCGTTTTCTCGCGCTGCGAGCCACCCGGCCTGGTGAGAAAATTAAACTATCGAAGGTGGGACGTATGCGGAAAAGGGAACCAAGAGAATGGTCGACTACTGAACGACTGCGCGCGTGCCTGA
>JACQAX010000199.1 GCA_016194795.1 Deltaproteobacteria bacterium
GCCCGAGGTGCCGAGCTCGATCAGGCCCGGCGTGAAAAACGACGGAAACTTCGACGTGAGCGCCGACGTCCACTTCGCGCGTTACAACGGCAAACCCGTTTCTGGGCCGCACAACTCGTACCTCACGGTGCTCGCGCGCATGGGCCTGCTTGGTGCGGCGGCCTTCGCGGCGTTTCTCGCGGCCCTTGGTGCCGCCATCTGGCGGCGCGCGCGCGCCGGACGCATCGGGCTCGCCGAGCTTCTGGCGATCACCCTCTGCTTTGACGGCCTGTTTTACGCCCTCTTCAACACGGGCTTCGAAAGCGGCTACAACTGCTATCTGCTGTGGCTCGCCGCCGGCATGTGCCTGGAGCGGGCGCGATGAGCTACCTGCCGACGGCCCTGACCATCCAGCTCTTTCTCACGTTTTTCGCGCCGCCGATCGCCGTCGGCCCGCGCCTGCTGTTCGTGTCCGACTTCTGGTGCCTGCTCTGGACGGGCGCCCTGCTCTTTGTCGAGCATCGCAGGCTCAAAGGCATCTATCCGTTTCTGGCGGCGACGGCCGCGCTCGTCGCGGTTTCGTACGTGCATGGCGCCTACCGCCCGTTTCTGCGCGACACGCTCAAGTACAAGGACTACTTTTTCCTGTTCGAAGACGACACCTTCCAAGGCGGCCGCGAGCTGATCGTGGCGGTTCGGTTCCTGAGCTGGCTCTGGGCCGGTCGCGTCGTCGCCGCGGCCTTCGCGCGTGAGAAAGACGCTCGGCCCGCGCTGCGCTCGCTGGGGCTGGCGCTCGCCGCGTGCCTCGTGCTGTCGGGCGCGCTGCTCGCGCTCGCCAAGGGTTCGCACGGGGTGGAAGCGCTGCTCGGGCGCATCTACGGCTACGACCCGAACTACGAGTACTGGCGCGGCCGCGCCTACGGGGCGTTTCGCTCGCCGCTCGAGGCCGGCGTCTCGATGGGCCTGGGCGGGCTCGCGCTGCTGGGCTTTCGCGAGATCTCGCTGCGCGCCCGCCTGGCCGGAGCCGCGCTTGCCGGCGTGGGCCTTGCGTGCACGAAGACGCTGACGACGGTCGTGGCCGCCGTGATCGCGATCGTCCTGACGCTTTCTCGAAAATACCGCAGGCGGCTTCTCAAGCGCGACCGCACGGCGATGCTCACGGCTGCCGTGGGCCTAGTGGCCATCGCGGTTGCCGTGTGGCTCGGGCGCGAGCGCCTGGCGACGAAGCTGCTCGACGTGAAGTTTCGCTGGGGCCCGTGGGTCGTTTACTGGGAAGCCGCCGCCAAGCGCCCCGACCTGCTGCTCTTCGGCTTCGGCATGGCGCCGTACCACACCGACAACTTCTTCGTCTGGGTGTTCACGCGCACGGGGCTCGTCGGGCTGGGCGCGTTTCTCGTCTGGGGCTGGCGTACGCTTGTACGTGGCTGGGACTCTTGGGACCGGGCGGCGAAGGCTTCGGTGGTGTTTCTTCTCGTCGGAACGGCGATGCTCGACGTGCTGATCTACCGCAACGTCGTCGCGCTGCTGCTGGCCGCGCTGATCCCGCTCATGGCGAGACGAAGTCAGGATAGCCCGCGTCGCGCGGGGAGATGACCGTCGGGGTCTGCGGCCACTGGATGCCGAAGGCCGGATCGTTCCAGCGCACGCCGCGCCCGTGGCCCGGCGACCAGAACTCCGACATCTGATACAGGATTTCGGTGTCGTCGGCGAGGGTGAGAAAGCCGTGGGCGAACCCCTTGGGCAGATAGAGCGCCTTGCGGTTCTGGGGCGTGAGCTCGGCGGAGCACCACTTCCGAAAGGTCGCCGATCCCGGCCGGAGGTCGACCATGACGTCGAAGAGCGCGCCCATCGTGCAGCGCACGAGCTTGTCCTCTTCGAACGGGGTGGCCTGGTAGTGCAGCCCGCGCAGCGTGCCCTTGCGATGGTTGAACGAGATGCTGCACTGGACGAGCATCGGGTCGAGGCCGTGCTCGGCGAACTCGCGCGAGCAGAAGGTGCGCGCAAACGAGCCCCGCTCGTCGGACATCAGCTCGGGCTCGACGACGAAGGCCCCTTTCAGGGGCAACTCGGTGAACTTCATGTTAAGAGATACTGGATGAACATCAGGCAAACGGTCAAGCGCGAGCTTTGGAAGCTGCGCTGGTTTCGGGTTGGCAAGACCAACGACCAGCAGCGGCAGGGGTTCGTCGAGGAGGCGCTGAAGGCGCTGCCGGCGCGCGCGCGCATCCTGGACGCGGGCGCGGGCGAGCTGCGGTTCAAGAAGTTCTGCTCGCACCTCGAATACCTGTCGCAGGATTTCGGCGGCTACGACGGCAAGGGCGACAGCAAAGGGCTGCACATGGGCTCGTGGGACCAGTCGAAGATCGACTTTCGCTGCGACATCACGGCGATTCCCCAAGACGATGGCTCGTTCGACGCGATTCTCTGCACCGAGGTGCTCGAGCACGTGCCCGATCCGCTGGCCGCTTTGAAGGAGTTCTCGCGCCTGCTCAAGCCCGGCGGCACGCTCATTCTCACGGCGCCGTTTTGCAGCCTCACGCATTTTGCGCCGTTTCATTATTCCACCGGCTTCAGCCGCTATTTTTACGAGAAGCACCTGCACGCGCTGGGCTTCGCCATCGAGCGCCTCGAAGAGAACGGGAATTATTTCGAGTACACCGCCCAGGAGCTTCGCAGGCTTCCCGAGATGGCCAAGCGTTACGCGGGCGGAAGCGCGCTCGGCCCGGCCGAAGCGGCGGCCGTGCAGCTTCTGCTCAAGGCGCTCGCGCGTTTCTCACGCGACGACCAGGGCTCGAAAGAGGTGCTCTGCTTCGGCCTGGGCGTGGTCGCCCGCAAGGAGGCGTCGTGAAAGCTTTCGGCAAAGAGGTCTCGCGCGACAAGGTCGTGCGCCTGTTCAAGCGCAAGCTCGGCCTCGACGGCCAGCTCTCGTATTCGCAGTGCGGGGAAGACGTGATCGTCGCCTTTCTGCTCGAGCTGCTCAAGATCGAGAGCCCGACCTACCTCGACATCGGCGCCCACCACCCGACGCGCCTCAACAACACCTATCTTTTGTACAAGCGCGGCTGCCGCGGCGTGAACGTCGAGCCCGACCCCAATCTCATCCGCGCCTTCCATCGTCTGCGCAAGCGCGACGTGAACGTGAACGTGGGCATCGGCCCGAAGGCCGGCAAGCTCGACTTCTTCGTCATGTCGGTGCCGACGCTCAACACCTTCTCGGAGGCCGAAGCGCGGCGCTGCGAGCGCGAGTCGGGCTTCAAGATCGTCGAAAAGCTTCCGATCGAGGTCATGACCTTCGACGCGGTCGTCGCGCGCCACCTGGGGCGCACGCCCGATTTCGTGTCGGTCGACGTGGAAGGCTATGATCTGGAGGTGCTGCGCTCGATCGACTTCGCGAAGCACCGCCCCCGGGTTTTCTGCGTCGAGACCTTGAGCTTCTCGCAGACACGCGCGACGGCGCGCAAGAACGAAGCGATCCACGCGCTGCTGCACGAGGCGGGCTATCGCACTTACGCCGACACCTACGTCAACACGATCTACGTCGACGAGAAGATCTGGGCTATTTCGTGAGCTCGAAGAGGCCGCAGGCGTAGTCGGCGTCGGCGTGCGCGTCGGGTGGCGAGACGGCGTCGAAGTCGCCCCTGTCGTTGACGGCGGCAAACGAGACGAGCTTGAGCGCGGCGAAGCCGTCGAGGATGGTCTGGGGGCTGAACACGCGCTGGGCGTTGAACTCGAGGCGCTCGCGGCCGATCGGCACCGAAAAATACAGGCGGCCGCTCGGCTTGAGCACGCGGGCCATCGCCTTCATGACGTGGAAGCAGGCGTACGGGTCGACGGGGTCGCCGTAACGGCCGAGGCCGAAGTGCTCGACCGCATGCAGGCTCGAGAGCGACTCGACGCTGCCGTCGGCAAGGCTCGTCAGGCGGGTGGCGTCTTCCTGGATGAACGTGAGCCCGTCGACGAACGAGGGCAGGGGCCGCACGTCGATCAGCGTGATCGGCATGAAGGTGAGGACGTGGGCGACGAACCCGTCGACGCGCGAGCCGATGTCGAGATGGCGCGCGGGCCGGGCGGCGTGGATCTTTCGCGCGGCCCACAGGTCTTGATGAAAGTAGTGGCAGTCGACGTTTCCGGCCTTGTCGCGAAAATCAGTCAGAATCGGAAAGAAGCTCGCCT
This sequence comes from Deltaproteobacteria bacterium, assembly GCA_016194795.1. Taxonomy (GTDB): domain Bacteria; phylum Bdellovibrionota; class UBA1018; order UBA1018; family UBA923; genus JACQAX01. The sequence continues at coordinate 4,153 of JACQAX010000199.1, forward strand.
TCGTGATCTTGAAGCCCTGGGGCGCCTCGGCGCTCGAGTAGTCTTTGAGCGTCCTGAGAAAGTTCGGCAGGCCGCGCGCCGCCCGATAGGCGTTGAGCGGGCTGAAGCCGGTCAGCTCGAGCATGGTGTTGAGGCGCCGAAACATGCGAAAAACCTAGCTTAGCGCCCCTCAAAGCGCAAGGCGTCAACTTGACTTGAAGCGCATGGGCCCGCATACTTTGGTCAAACGTATGAGCGGCTTTTTTGCGCGGCAAACACTCGAAAAAATTTACAGATTCTTCGGCCCCGCGACCGTCTCGTACATCGTCATCGGCGCGTTCGTCGGCGTGATTCTCTTCGTCATCGAGGCGGCGTTCGCTTACGCCCTCCAGTCGTTTCTGATCGCCATCGGCGTGCTGAGCCCGGCCGCGTCGGCCCTTCCCAAATGGGTGCCGGTCGAGGGGTTTTATCCCGTGCTCGCCTTCGTCTGCGTCGTGGGCGTGCTGCGCGGGGTTTTTCAGTGGGTGCAGGCCTATTACCTCGAGGCCGCCGCCGAGATGCAGCGTTGCGAGCAGCGCCGGCGCGTCGTCGACTACGTCTTCAAGAGCCGCTCGGTGAACACGGGCGAGATGCTCTCGCTCTTCAACGAGCACGCCAACGCCGCCGCGACCGTGGCAAGCCAGCTCCAGACGGTCGCCACGCGCGGCACCTCGGCGCTGCTCATGTTCGCGTGGATGGCCTGGAAGGCGCCGGTCCCCTCGCTGATCTTCGTCGCGGGCCTGGGCGTGGCCGGCGTCTGCTCGCGCTCGATCGACCGGCGCAACGGCCGGGTGGGACACGCGTTGCTTGCCGACCATCAGGCCATCACCACGCGCATCGCGACGAACATCCGCAATTTATTGCTGATGCAGATCTACGGCACGCAGGAGCGCGAGGCCGCGGTCGTGCAGGCCAGGCTTGCGTCGTATCGCGACAACGCCCTTTCGTACGCCAACTACGCCGGTCTCGCGTTCGCGATCCCGCAGATCTTCGGCATCTTTCTCGTCTGCGGCGTGATCCTCGTCGTGCGGCACACGGGCTCGATCGTGCCGGGGGACCTGATCTCGTACTTCTATCTGATCGTGCGCTTCGTGCAGACGGTGGCCGATTTCGTGCGCAACGCCGTGGGCGTGCAGTTCTATGCGCCTCGCGTGGGGCATCTGGCCAAGTGGTGGGCCGACCACGCGAGCGACGGCGTGCGCGGGCGCCAGCTCTACGGCAAGCCGCCCTCTTCGGGCGAAAAGCTCGCCTCGCCGGTCGGCTGGCGCCTCTCGGGCGTGGGCTTCCGGTACGAGACGAGCGGCGCGCCGATTTTCGAGCGGCTCGACGCCGAAATTCCCATGGGCAAGACGACCGTCATTACCGGGCCCTCGGGCTCCGGCAAGAGCACGCTCATCAACATCATGCTCGGAAACTACGAGCCGCAGACGGGCTCGATCGCGCTCACCTACCAGCAGGCGGGCGAGACGCGCAGCCGGCCCCTGTCCGAGCTGCGCCACGAGCTTTACGAGGTGATCGGTTACGTGAGCTCCGAGGCGTTCATCGTCGACGGCTCGATCCGCGAGAACCTTTGCTACGGACTGACGGGCAAGCCCACCGACGCCGAGCTCGAAGGGGCGCTGCGCAAGGCCGAGTGCGGCTTCGTGTTCGAGCTCCCGGGCAGGCTCGAGCACCGGCTCACCGAGCAGGGCCAAGGGCTTTCGGCCGGGCAGAAGCAGCGCCTGTCGCTTGCGCGCGCGCTGCTGCGCAAGCCCAAGGTGCTGCTGCTTGACGAGGCGACCTCGAATCTCGATTACGAGACCGAGGCGAAGCTGCTTCAGACGCTGCGCGAGCTCAAAGAGGCGATGACCATCGTCGCGATCACCCATCGCCCGACGTTTCTTTACAATGCCGACCACAAAATCGAATTCCACTCTTAAACCGGTTTTGATCGCGTCCGGCCACGAGCGCGGGGGCATCCTGCATTTCACGGCGTCGCTGGCGTCGGAGCTTTTGCGCGTGGGCCGCCGGCCGGTGCAGCTCTTCGCGCCGCTCAGTGTTTTGGAGAAGATGCGCGTGAAGCTCCCCGAGGGCGTTTTTCGCGAGTACCGCCCCGTCGCCGGCTCCTGGGGGCGCAACCAGTGGAAGTTCGTGCTCGAGAGCACGCTGCGTTTCGGCTGGGCCCGGTGGATGGGACGGATGATCGTCCATCTCAACCACCCGAGCCTCATCGCTCCGCACGTCTACGTCGCCCACGGGATTTATTCGCGCAACTGGCTCAGGCATCCGAAGAGCGCGCTTGCTTCGCGAGCGCTGTTTCGGCTGATGTCGGCCGTCGAAAACCACATGCTGCGTGGGGCGGAGCGCGTCGTGTTCGTCTCGAGCGACGACCGCGAGTACGTCGAAACCCGCCTCGGCATTCGCCGGCCCGACGCGTTCGTCGTCGTCAACCCGGGCGTCGACGCGACTTTATACGCGCCGGTGGCGCGTGACGCGGGCGAGGAGACGCGCCGGCGCGACTTTCCCGAGGTGAACGCGGCCGCTCGCTGGCTTTTGTTCGCGGGCAACGATTTCGACGGCAAGGGCCTGCTGCGCCTGTTCGAGGCGCTCGGCGCGCACCTGGGAGACGGCGCTCCGGCCTGGCAGCTGCTCGTGTTCGGTCGTGACGACGCGAATGCGGCCGAGGCCCGCGCGCGCGCCGCTCGCCTCGGCGGGCGCGTGCACTTCTTCACCGACGATCGGGCCCTGCGGAAGGCCTTCGGGCTCTGCGATGTGTTCGTGATGGACTCTCTCTCGGAAGGGTTTCCGCTCGTGCTTCTGGAGGCGCTCGCCGGCGGCTGCGTGCCGGTCGTGACCGGATTCGGCGGCACCCGCGACGCGATCGCCAACGGGCGCACCGGCTTCGTGGTCAAAGACGCCCCGGCGATCGCCGAGCGGGCGCTCTCGCTTTCGGCCGACGAGCTTGCGCGGATGCACGATGCGGCTCGAAGCTCGGCGCTGGCTTTCACCTGGAAGAGGACCGCCGAAAAGCTCGAAGCCGTGTACGCGTCGCTTTCCTAGGCTGGGCTTACAGGCCGATGCGCGCGAACGCGTCGGCGAAGCGTTTCGTCCACGTGTGGTGGCGCAGGCAGCGCTCGCGCCCGGCGTGGCGGATGCGCTCTCGCGCCTCGGTGTTGCCGAGGTAGAAGCGGATCTTGTCGGCCAGCTCCTCGCGAGACGAGTAAGTCTCGATCTCTTTCCCGAACTCGAAAAACTCTCCCAGCTCGTCGAACCGCTCGGCGATGTAGAAGCCGCCCGACATGGGGATCTCGAAGTCGCGCAGCCGCACCTGGACGATGCGTTTGCCCGTTTCGTGCGTGCTGCCCACGGTGGCGAAGCCCAGGTTGATCTTCGAGCGGCTGTAGGCCTCGACGAGCGCGCGGTCGTCGAGCACGCCGCCGACGAGGCGACGGGGCAGGCGCACGCGCGGCGCCGGGGCGCCTCCGGTGAGCCCGCGCTTCAGGCGCCGGGCGGCGGCGACCACGCGCGGCTCGCAGAAGCGCTTCCAGCCCTGCCCGAAGACGTGCACGTCGATGCCGCGTTTCACGAGCTCGGCCATCCATTCGGGCCGCTCGCCGTACGCCTGGCCGATGAACGAGACGTCGTACGTCTGCGGGACGTCGACGGGGTGGTAGATCCTGGGATTCGCCGCCTCCTGGCAGTACAGGGGATTGGCGCCGAGCTTGCGATAGTCGTCGAGGCGGAACTTCTCGGGCACGAGGCACCAGTCGTACTTCGGCGCGATCTCGCGCACGAGATGCAGCTGGTAGGAGGCGTTGCAGTACCAGTTCACCGTCTTCACGCCGAGCGCACGGATCGCCTCGATCGTCTCGGGCGTGATGCACGCGTCGTAGAAGTAGCTGAAGAAGAGGTCGATGGGCTTGGCCTCGTGGGCGCGCTTGAGCTGGCGCAGGAGCTCGCGCGAGACCGCCGGGCGGTTGACGGCGATGAAGTCGCGGTCCGCCGGGCTCGTCGGGTCGAGGTGGCGGAACGTTTCGGAAAGGTCGAAGTCGAGCTCGACGACGTCGTGGCCCAGGTCGACGAGCGAGCCGTAGAGGTTCTCGCGCCAGAGGTCCGACTTGATGAAGGCGTTGGGCGAGCGCTCGGAGGCGTAGAAGATTCTCACCGGGTGGCCGTCCGTCCGTGGTTCTCGAACCAGAGTGAAAGGGCGAGCAGCGCCCACGTCTGGTAGTTGTCGCGCTCGACGAAAGAGCAGGCCGCCTCAAAGGGGATGTGCGAGTAGATGCGCCTCGACGGATTCTCGAGGTACTCGCGCTTGAGCGCGCGCACGCCGTCGCCCTTGAGCCACTTTTCGACGGGCGCGCCGAAGCCCTGCTTGCCGCGCCCGCGCACGGACTCGGGCCAGTCGCTCGAAAAGGCGTCGCGCAGGATCTTTTTGTCGCTCTTGGCGTCCATCTTGTAGCCCAGCGGGAGCTTGAGGCAGAACTCGGCGAACGGCCGGTCAAGAAAGGGCGCCCGCACCTCGAGGCTCGAGGCCATCGCGGCGCGATCGCCTTTGACCAGGATGTCGCCGGGCAGGTAGTTCTGCACGTCCCAGAGCAGGACGCGCTCGAGGGCGGTGCGGCCGCGGTCTTTTTCCTCGGCAAGCGCGGGCGGGCGCAGGCCGAGCGCGGCGACGTCAGCGCTCTTGAAGTAAGACGTGCGCTCGAGGTGCGCGCGCAGGAGCGACTGGTGGCGCGCGAGATTGAAGAGCCCCTTGGCCCCGCGCAGCGGGCGATACCAGCCGCGATAGCCCGCAAGCAGCTCGTCGCTGCCCTCGCCGCCGATGACGACTTTCAGGTGCTTGCGCGCCTCGCGCGCGATCAGGAACGCCGGAACGTTCGACGAGTCGCCGAAGGGCTCGTCGAAGACGTCGGCCATCTTCAGCAGAAGCTCGGCCACGTCGACGCTCTTCTCGTGCAGCTCGAGGTGGTCGGTAGCGTACTTCCGGGCGACGTCGCGCGCGAAGGGCAGCTCGTTCAAGCCGTCCTCGAAGCCAAACGAGATCGTCGTGAGCTTGCGCGCCCCGCGCGCGCGCGCGGCGGCCACGAGCGTCGACGAGTCGAGGCCGCCACTCAGGAAAACGCCGACCGGCACGTCGGCGACGAGCTGCTGCTCGACGGC
>JACQAX010000200.1 GCA_016194795.1 Deltaproteobacteria bacterium
CCAGCCGGCGGCCGGCGGAATCGCCACGACGAACCAGCTCATGAGCGAGGCGAAAAAGAGCGCGCCGAACCCCGCCCAGACGACCTTGCGCGCGCGCGCATAGCCGTAAACCTCGGTGAGCACGTCGCCGAAGATATAGCTGATCGGAAAGAAGATCACGCCCGCGCCGAACGTGAAGTCGCCGATCACGGGCAGCTTGAGCGTGGCGACCTTGCCGGCGCCGATGATGTCCGAGCAGAGAAGCACGGTGACGAAGGCGGCCATCACGAGGTCGTAATAACGATAGGTTTTCGGAGCGGTTCCCGGCTTGGCGGCTTTTGGGGTTTCGGACATGCGAAACCCAGTCTAGACCAACCGGCCGCTCCCGCCAACCGCTCAAAAACGAGGCCGACTCAATTCATCGGGTGGCGCTCGATCTCGTCCGTCGCGGCCTTCGCGGCCCGTTCGAGATCGCTCAAGGCGCGATCCAGCCCGTGCGTCTCCGGAGCGAAGGTCCGTACCGTCACGCCGACGTCGCCACGAAACTTGTGGCCGCCGAGATATTCTTGAAGGCTCATGGTGCCGAGCAACACCCCGGCGATCGCCGCCGTGACGAGCGCCGAACGGCGTCGTGCCAGGCGCGGGCCGAAGAGACGCACGAGCCGGTGGATCCAAAATCCGAGGAAGGCGGCCGCCATGATCCACGAAACCCCCGTCGCGAGCCACGGCGTCTCGACGTTCCCGTCGAGCAGCGCGTCGAGCGGGCGCATGCTGAAGAGGAAGACCGGGAGCACCAGCACGATCGCGAGGAGCCGCAGAAAACGAAACCGCTTCGCGACAAGCTTGAGAAAGAGCGAGAGCACCGCCGCGATCCCGAGCGCCACGCCCAGCACGACCAGGCCCGGCACCAGCGCCAGACGCAGCGTATAGCGGCCGCTCACGACGAACGACACAAGGTACGACGCGGCGAGCGTCGCCAAGCTCATCACCCCGGCGGCGATGGCATCCTCGCGGAACGTCGTCGTCGCGGACGCGACGCCCGTTCCCGGACCGCTCCGCGAGGCCACGGGCTCGTGCTCGGCCCGGAGAATCGAGAACGGCTGCGTGCGCTCGAGGTCTCCCTTGTCGAGCCGCAGCTCGAGCTCGATGGCGCCGAGGTGGGCGCGCAGGCTCCCCTCGCGCAGCTGGATCTCGGCGTGCCCGGCCCCGTCGACGACCACGCCGTTGGTGCTGCCGAGATCGACCAGGAAAATGCCCTCGGGGCGCGCGTCGAGCAGCGCGTGCCGCGCCGAGATCGATGGGTCGTCGAGCACGAGGTTGTTCTCGGCCGAGCGGCCGATTGTGCAGGGAAAAGCGACCGCCCTGAACTGCCGCGGCTCGGCCTCGTCGAAACGGCGGTAGCGGATGCCGACCGTGGGCAGCCCCGTGCTCATCGCGCCTCCACCGACTCGACCAGGTCGCGGACGAGCAGGCTGGCGTTCGGCAGCGTCAGCCCCGACAGCATGAGCGAGCCGACGAGCGCCTGACCCCGGATCGGCGCGAGCGTGACGAACTTCGCCCGGACGTCGAAAATCGTTTTGTATTTATAGTAGCCGCGCAGGCAGTAGTTCATCTTGAACGGCACGCCGTGCGAGTTGACGACGACGCGCTCGCCGCAGTCGTACCGGGTCGTGTCCTGGCGGCCCTCGCGGAACGGGCTCTCCGAGAAGACGAGGTGGTCCATCTTGTCGTTATAAGAGGCGTCGATGGCCGTCGAGAACTGGAAGCGGTTGAGGCGCAGGTTTTTGACGGTTCGCATCCCCATCCAATAATACGCCGTCCGGAAGTCGCTGCGGATCGTGGCATGCTCGGCCAGCGAGCAGATCTGGATGGCGACCTCGAACTGGCGCTCGTCGTCGCGCATCTTGTCGTCGACCTTGTTGAGCCAGCACTTCAGCGCGGGCGGTGGTTTGCGAAAACGCCACTCGCCCATCTCGGCCCGCTCCTGGCCTACGCCGCGCCAGTCGTCGGCGAGCGCCGCCTGGGCCTGGAGCAGCTGCTTCTCGATGGCCGCCTGGGTCGCCGCGCGCGCGTCCTCCGGGGTCTTGCCCTCGAGGGGCGCCGCCTTCCACGACTCGAGCAGGCTCGACAGGTGGCGAACCGGCACCCCGAAGGTGAGGTTCTGCGACCCGACCATCACCGCCACGTTCACCCCGGCGACGAGCCCGTCGCTCGAGAGCGTGGGGCCGCCGCTCATCCCCGGGTTGATCGGCGTCGACATCTGGATCTGCTCGTAACCCGCGTGCGAGACGACGCCGTTGTAGAGCCCCTCGACGATCGAGAGGTTGAGGTCATGGGGAATGCCGACCGAGTAGAGCTTGTCGCCCGTGCGGGGCGCATCCGCCCGCAGCGCGAGCTCGGCGTCGAACGGGATCGGCAGCTTCACGAGCGCGAGGTCGTGGATCACGTCGACGGCGACCACCCTGGCCTCGTGCACGGCGCCCTGAACGACAACGAACATCTTGTAGTTCTCGGGGCGCTGCACGGCTTCGGCGACGACGTGGTAGTTCGTCGCCAGTATCCCGCCCTTGGCCACGACGAAGCCCGAGCCGTACGACGCCTTCGGCGCGTCGGCCGTGACGGCCGTCTTCACCTGAAAGACGAGCGGCGAGGTCTTCTGAAAAAGCCCCTGCGACTCGGCCGTCGGGGCTTGCGCTCGGGCCCCGGCGATCCCGAACAACGCGAGCGCCGCGGCGACGAGCGCGGTCAATGCACGCCCATCAGCCGGCGCGTCTCCTCGAGCGTCGCCGCGCGGTGGCCGTGCCTTTCGACGAGCTTCACCGCGTGCTCGACGAGCTCGCCATTGCCCTTGGCCATCGTCTTGCCGTCGGGAAGATAAAAGTTGTCTTCCAGTCCCACCCGGATGTTGCCGCCGAGCTTGAGCGCCTCGTCGCAAAGCATCCACTGCTCGCGCGAGATGCCGATCACCTGCCAGGTCGAGCCCGGCGGGAGGATCTCGCTCATGAACTTCAGGTGCTTCGGCGTCGCGGCGATGCCGCCGGTGACGCCCATGACGAGCGAGAAGTGGAACGGGGCTTTGAGCAGCCCCATGTCGATCAGCGGATCGGCGTTCGAGATGTGGCCCGCGTCGAAGCACTCCATCTCGGGCATCACGCCGGCCTTCTGCATGCGCGTGAGCGCGGTGATGATGTCCTTGAACGGGTTCTCGAAGATCGCCTCCATGAGGAATTTTTTCTTCGTCGACGAGTAGATCGCGTAGTTCATCGAGCCCATGTTGAGAGCGGCGATCTCGGGCGTGGCGTGCTCGACCTGCTCGGTGCGCTCGACAATCGTGTTGCCGATCCCCCCGGTCGAAAAGTTCAACAACACCGGACACCGCTTGCGCACCTCTTCCTTGATCGCCTGAAAGATCGGCAGCCGCCACGACGGCTTACCGTCGTCCTCGCGCGCGTGGATGTGGACGATCGTCGCGCCGGCGTCGTACGCGCGCTTGGCCTCGTCGGCGATCTCGGCCGGAGTATAAGGAAGCACGGGACATTGGCGGCGGTCGGTCGCGGCGCCGGTCAGGGCACAACTTACGATGATGGGTTTGCTTGCCATGCGATCTCCTCTCTCGTTCTGAAAGCGTTCAGTGCGTATCGGTCTTGCCGGCGCCGGGGCCCTCGCCGGTCGTCGCCGGGGCCGCCGAGCCCGGAGCCTTCGGCTGCTCGGTCGTGCTGTCGCGGAACTCGTAGCGCGCCTTGTAGGGCACCGCCACCCATTTGCCGGCGTCGCCCGGCCCGGCGCAACCAGCCGCCGGCGCCGCGCCACCGTCGGTCGCGACGCGCAGGAGCGTGTCGGCTCCGGCGATCCTGCCCTTGCCGTTGCCCTCGAGCTTGAACGAGACGTGCGGTACCGCGCCCTTCTTCGGCGAGGCGTCCTTGTCCTGGGGGTTCACCGTCGTCGCCTCGACCTTGCCGCCGTCGAAAAAATTCCAGGCCGGAGCCGCGCCCGCCTCCTTGCAGCTCGCGCACGAGTAGTGGACGGCGACGACTTTGCCCTTCTCGTCGCGCAGCACGGCCGAGGGGCCCTTGCCCACCCAGGCCTTGCCGTTGCACTCGTAGTGCTGCACGCCTTCGGCGTCGTACTTGGCGATGAGCTTCTGACGGCCGAGCCAGTCGAGATGCGTGCCCTGCTTCTCGTCGGCGTTCACGCCTAAAGATCCCGCCATTCCCAGCACCACCGCGATCACGACCTTCATGCTCATGTCTTCTCCTTGTAAGTTGTTATTTGCGATCGATCTTCTTGAACGCGGCATCAAACCCGTCGTGCAGCGCCTGCGCGAGCTTCTCGTGGGCGAAGTCGCCGCCGACGCGCGCGACCTCCACGCCCTTATGCAGGAAGAGCGCCGTGTTGCGGTACTTCACGCCATACTTCCGGACGAGCTTCGTGTCCTCGTCGAAATCGACCAGAAAAGCCTGCACGCGTCCGGCGCGCAGGTCTTTGGCGATCACCTGCTCGAGCGCCGGCGATTTGCCGTGGCAGACCGGGCAGCGCTTGACGTGGAAGTCGAGCACGACGAGCTCGCCCCGGCGGACGATGTGCGCCAGGCGCGCCGAGATCAGGCCGCCGATCTTGGCCTTGTACTCGGTGACCATCGCCGCTTTGGCGTCTTTGGCCTCCTGGTCGTTGCCCCGATTCTTCATGACGATGTTGGTCGCGCCCTCGGCTCCCATGAGCGAGATCTCGGCCGTGGGCCAGCCCACGATGAGATCGGGCTTCAGGCCCTTGCCGCACATCACGTAGTAGCCCGCGCCGTAGCTCTTGCGCACGACGATCGAGAACTTCGGTACCGTCGCGGCCGCGACGGCGTGGAGCAGCTTCGCCCCGTGGCGGATGATGCCCATCTTCTCGACGCGCGAGCCGACGATGAAACCCGGGCAGTCGTGCAGGAAGACGATCGGGATCTGGAACGCGTCGCAGGTGAAGATGAAGCGCGCGGCCTTGTCGGAAGCGTCGACGTCGATGGCCCCGCCCATGAAGCTCGGCTGGTTGGCGACGATGCCGACCGGGTGGCCCATGATGCGCGCGTAACCCACGATCATGCTCTTGGCGAAGTCGGGCTTGATCTCGAGGAAGTCGCCGTGGTCGACCACGAGCTTGATGACCTTCTTCATGTCGTAAGCCTTGCGGATGTCGTCGGGCAGGATCGACAGGATCTCGTCGCTGATCGCGAGCTGCAGCCCGCGCGTGTCGCGCCTGACCGGAGGCTTGTCGCGGCAATGCGACGGGAAGAAGCTGAGATATTTGCGGACGGCCGCGATGCACTGCTCGTCGTTCTCGAACTCGCCGTCGGCGCAGCCGCTGATCTGGTTGTGGATCTTCGAGCCGCCGAGCTCCTCGGTGGTGATGTCTTCGCCGATGGCCGCCTTCACGAGCGGCGGGCCGGCGAGCGCCATCGAGCCCACGCCCTTCACCATCGGCGTGTAGTCGGCGAGCGCCGCGATGTACGACGTGCCGGCCGCCGTCGGTCCCATGACGGCCGCGACTTGCGGAATGAGGCCCGACATCTCGATCTGCTCGAAAAACAGGTTGCCGGTGCCCGCGAAATGCGCGCCCGCGACTTCCTGGATGCGCGCGCCCGCCGAGTCGAGCAGCCACACCATCGGGATGCGCTCTTCGAGCGCGAGCTTGCGGATGCGCTCGGTCTTGCGCTCGCCCACCTCTCCCATCGAGCCGGCGAGCACGGTGAAGTCGTAAGCGGCGACCGCGACCGGGCGCCCCTCGACGAGACACGTGCCGGTGACGACGCCGTCGGCCGGCGTGACCTTGTCACCGAGCTCGAGGTTCGAGGGCGTGTGGTCGGCCAGCAGGCCGAACTCGAGGAACGTGCCCTTGTCGGCGAACAGCTCGATGCGCTCGCGGACGTTGAGCTTGCCCTGCGACTTCTGTTTCGCGATGGCCTGCTCGCCGCCCATGAGCTTGTTGCGGCGCTTTTCCTCGTGAACGCGTTCCAGATTCTGGTTCATCATGCCATCACTCCCTGCTTGTTGATGTATTCCTTGATGGTTTCCTTGGCGATGATGAGCTGCTGGATCTCGCTCGTCCCGCCGCCGATCTCATAGAGCTTCATGTCGCGGTAGATGCGCTCGACCTTGTACTCGGTCATGTAGCCGTAGCCGCCGAGCACCTGGATGGCCTGGTCGGCAGCCCGCACCCCGAGGCGCGAGAGCAGGAGCTTGACGATCGCCGCCTCTTTCGTGATGCGCTCGCCCCGGGAGATCTTGTCGCGGACGAGCTGCGTGTAGCACTTCATCACCTCGAACTGCGCCGAGATCTCGGCGATCTTCTCCTGGATGAGCTGGTACTCGAGGATGGGCTTTCCGAAAACCTGGCGCGCAGCCGCGTACTTCACCATGATGTTGATGAGCTCGTCGATGATGCCCATGCCTATCCCTGAGAAGCTCGCGCGCTCGAAGTCGAGCGACTTCTTCATGTCGAGGAAGGCGCGGCCCTCGGCGCCGAGGAGCTGCGACTTGTGGACGCGCACGTTCTCCATGAAGATCTCGCCGGTGGGGCTGGTCTTGTGGCCCATCTTCTTCAAAGGCTGGCCGGTGGTCAGCCCCTTCATGCCTTTTTCGAGGAGAAAAGCGCAGCCCGTCTCGAAGCCGCTTTTGGCGGTCGAGTCTTTCAGGCGCGTGAGCATGACGAAGTAGTCGGCGACCGGCGCGTTCGTGATGAAGGTCTTCGAGCCGTTGAGGACGTAGTGGTCGCCGTCCTTTTCACAGGTGCTCTTGGTGCCGACGGCGTCGGAGCCGCCGCTCGGCTCGGTCAGCGCCCAGCAGCCGATCTTCGTGCCATCGCTGATCCCGGGCAGGTATTTTTTCTTCTGCTCGTCGGTGCCGTGCAGGAGCACGTTGTTGCCGAAGAGCACCGAGCTCGCCATGACCGAGAGCGCGAAGCCCAGGTCGACGCGCCCCATCTCGGCCGCGGCGTCGAGGTAGCCCAGGATGTCGCCGTCGCCGCCCCACTCCTCGGGAAAGAACGAGGCGCCGAAGCCGGCCTTGAAGTAGCTGCGGAAAACTTTTTCGGGAAAGACGCCGTCCTCGTTGAGCTGGTCGACGTTGGGAAGAAGCTCGGCGGCAAGGAACTTCCGCACGTGCTCCTGCATCATGTTCTGGCTGGTCATGTTTTGGCCCTCTTGTAGGATAACTCTAAAGAGGGACTCACGAACGGGCAAGTCAATCTGGACATGGGCTGGACACGGACTGGACAGGAGTAGCCAAGCGCGTTAAAAAATACGAATGCGAAAAGCTCTGAATCATCTGAAAAAAGCCGATCCCGTCCTCGCCCGCGTGATCAAACGCGTCGGCCCCTATCGCCTTTCGCTCAAAACCGAAGGCGAGCACTTCGACCACGTCGTGCGCGCCATCGTCTTCCAGCAGCTCTCGGGAAAGGCGGCCTCGACCATCCACGGGCGCGTGAAAGATCTGTTCGGCGGAAAAAATCCCACGCCGC
>JACQAX010000102.1 GCA_016194795.1 Deltaproteobacteria bacterium
CCGTGATTCTCGCGGCCACCCCCGCCGACAACGCGGTCTTCACGTCGCTCTCCGTGCCCGTGTCCGGCACCGCCAGCAAGACGATCGTCTCGGCCACCGTCAACGGGCAAGCGCTCACGGTCGGCAGCGACACGGTTTCTTTTTCGGGAAGTGCGGCGATCAGCGCGCAGGGCGCACAAAACCTGACGCTCGTCGTGGCGGACTCGGCCGGCCGCACCGGCACGAAGGTGATTCCGATCTTTGTTGATTCGATCGCCCCGCAGCTTGTGAGCCTTAGCCCGGCTTCGGGGACGACGGTCACCACACTTTCATTCGTGCTTTCGGGGGTAGCAAGCGAACGTCTTGCGAGCGCCACGTTCAATGGCCAGCCGGCAACGCTTTCGCCGGATGGTTTGAGTTTTTCGACCACGCTTACGGCACCAGGAGCAGGAGCGTTGACCGGTACGCTCCTGCTCACCGACATCGCGGGTAACAGCACTGGCATTCCCGTGGCGTTTACCGTCCAGCCGCCCCCGCCGTTTGCTCTTGGCATCACGGTGCCTCAGAACGGGGCGGCTCTTGCTTCGCGCGCCGTCGCGATCTCGGGCTCGGGCAATCGCCCGCTTGCCAGCGCCTCGGTCAATGGTCAGGCGCTGTCGGTGAGCGGTAATACGTTTTCAGGTACGTTTAACGCCACGGCCGATGGCCCGCAGAATCTTGTCGTGACCGGCGGGTCGACCGATGGGGCCAGTGCCACGGCATCGGTGCAGGTGCAGATCACGACTACGCCGCCGCCCGTGCTGCTCTCGCAGCTTTCGGTGTCGGATGGCGAGGTCATTCAGGGCCCGAACATTCCAATTTCGGGCCGCGCGGATCGTGCGCTTGCGTCGATTGCCGTCAACGGCCAGCCCTTGCAGCTTAGTGCCGATGGTCTTTCGTTCAGTGGCGTGTTTGTCGTACCTGCCACGGGGCCTTCGGGTGGCTCGGGAGCGTCTGGTGGGAGTGGCGGTAGCAGTGGCGGGAGCGGCATCTCGCCTGCTTGCTCGCAGCCCGGCGTGACCTGCACGTCGTTCATGGGTGGCCCTTATCCGGCGGGTTGCTCTCCGGTGCCGACGAAAACGCTCGCTTGCGGTGGTCCGTTCGCGGCATCACCCGGAGGTGTCGCGCCGAGCGACCCGCCGTGTAGCGAAGTCGGTGGCTACGACATCTGCCAGGTCGGATTGGCCGGCGTGCCAAGCGATCCGGGCCAGCTCCCACCGAGCTGCGCGATCAGCAACGGCTACGTGTATTGCACGATGAATGGCTCGTCGATCGTCGGTGGCCCGTTCCCGCAACCAGGACCCACGAATACGGTCGACTGCACCTTCTCACCAGGGCAGGTGGCGTGCGTTCCGCTCGTCGTCTCCGGAGGTGGTGGCGGTGGAGCCGGTTCACCGCAGTGCTCGCAGCCGGGCTTCTTCTGCGTGCCTTATTATGTCGGCTCTCCTCCGGGACAGTGCACGGTGACGAGCGATGCCACGAGCTGGCTTTGCACGAGCGGCGATCCCGCGATCTGCACGCAGGCCGGTGAGACCTGTCAGCCCTACGCGGTGGGCAGCGCGCCACCTTCGGGGTGCCAGCTCATCTCGGCCACCACGCTCGCTTGCACGTCGGTCTCCGGCGGTGGCGGTGGGGGCAGCGGAACGCCGCAGCCCTATGCGCTGCACTTCGAGATGGTCGATCGCCAGGGGTTTAGCAGCAACACGACGATCACCATCGAGCTTCTCACGCCTGCTACAGTCGTTGCGATCACGATCCAGAGCCCTACGCCCGGACAGCCCGTCTCGCCGGGTCCTCTGAACGTGAGCGGCACGACGAACGTGGCCGTGGTTCTGGTCACCGCCAATGGATCGCCCCTCAACGTGAATCCGGGTGGGATGAGCTTTTCGGGTGTGGTCAGCGTGCCGAATATCAGCGGACCTTATCAGATCCAGCTCAACGCGCAGACGAGTAATGGCACGTCAGGGAGCCAGAGTGTTGCCGTTCAGGTCAATGGTGGCGGTGGTGGTGGCAGTCTGGTCATCAACGTGAGCTCACCGTCTGCCGGCGCAAACGTCGGCCCGGGGGCGTTCACGATCTCGGGTACGACGAACCTTCCGGTTTCTTCGGTCAACGTGAATGGCGTTGGCTTTGGTGGGCCGCTTACGATCGGTCCTGATCAGATGTCGTTTTCGGGGTCGTTTACGCCGACGACTCCGGGCATCCAGTCGTTCACGGTCGTTGCCATGGGTCAGGGTGGCGCCAACGCGCAGACGACCGTTCCGATCAACGCCTCGACGGGCCCGCAGTTCCAGCTCGCGATCACAAGCCCTCAGAACGGCGCAAGCTTCGTCACCCGCCAGCCGATCACGATCACGGGTACGAGCAATCAGCCGCTTTCCGACATCACGGCCACGATCCCGGGGTTTACCAGAACGATCTCGGCCGACGGGCTTTCGTTTTCACTCCAGGGAGCGCTATTCAATGCAGGCTCGAACACGATCACCCTCATCGCCACCTCGCTTGCGAGCGCGCACGTTCAAACGCAGCTCACGCTTTCGGTTTTGGCGGCCTTTCGCAATCTCGTGGTTTCGCCGTCGGCTTCGAGCAACCTCAGCGTAGCAACGATGGCGCCGATCCCGGTGTCGGGCTCGAACACCGAGGCGATCGCCTCGCTTGCACTGAACGGCTCGTCCGTTGCGTTGGGCGCGCCTTCGAGCACGTTCTCAGCTACGGCTCAAGCGGCGCCTTCAGCCGGGGCGGAAGACTTCCAGATCGCGCTTTCAGACATCTACGGCAACACGAAGACGGTCCATGTTCCGGTCACCGTGGTTCCGGCGGGAGTGCTGTCGGCTGCCGCTCCGGCCTCGGTGAGCACGGCCACCGGGCAGCTGCTTGCGCAGCTGTCTCAGGCGGATGCGCTTCTTTGGATTGCCGCGGGAAGCACTGGAACCGAGCAAGGTTCGGCGCTTGCTTCGCTGAATGCTCTTATCGCGCAGATTGCCGATGCCTATGGGCAGCTTAGCGCTGGCTCCGTTGACCCTGCCCTGTACGCTCAGATCAGCGCGGCCGTATCGGCGCTTAATCTCTTTCTCGCAACCCAAGGTAACGCGACCCCAAGTACCGATACGCTGCGCTCGCTTGCGCTTTCCCTTGGCGTGTCTCACCCGGGCTCGGGCCCCGCGGGCTCGTCGCAGGCGATGCTCCTTACCGGAAATCACAATCCGCCGGTCTCGAGCCTGCCCTGGGTGTTCAGGTTTGCAGTGACCCTTGCGCCGTCGATTGTCGGGTCTCAGGTTTTTGGCGGCGCGGGCACCTGTGCGTCGACCGCGTTGGCGAATCCAGCCGATCCCTCTTCGCTGCTTTCAAGCGACGGCGACCTCTTCACGACCCGTACGCCGGCCATTCAAAAAATCACGGCGAAACTTAGCACTCCGGCCGAGGCGCTTGCTTACGTGAGAAACGACCTCACGCTCATCGCGCGGCCCGGTGCCACCCAGACGGCCGACCAGGCGTTGCGCTCCGGCTCGGCAAGCGCCATCGACAAAGCCACGACGCTGATCGCGATCTTGAGAGAGATGGGCGTTCCGGCTGAATACGTTTTCGGCGAGAAGCTCGTTGGTGAAGACTACCTCAAGAGCTACTACGGCGTAGCCAGCGCGATCGATCTTGCCTGGGCGCATTCGACGTTCTTTGCGAGCTACTTCCGCACGGCCGATGGCACTTTTGATCCGTACCTCATGCTTCGCATGCAGGGCGGGCAAGCGTACTGGGTGCTCCCAACGGCTTGGGTGCACGCCTTCGTGGGCGGCGCCTGGGTGCTGCTTGACCCAGCTTACGCTCCGCATGATTATGCGGCGGGTGCGCTTCTCGAGGCGCCCCAGGATGCGTACTCGTTTGCTCGCAGCTATCTCTTCACGCAAGACGCGCAAGGGAGCTTCGTCAAAAAGAATGACCGCCTCGAACACCGGCGTCGAAGCAGCTCTCCCCTCGGTTGGCCTGGTCGATCAGGGTCTGAGCGTGACGCGCCCGGCGCCTTTTGATGAATCGACGTCAGCCGTCGGGCTCTGCGTCGAGGGGCAGGCCGCGGCCGTGCCGTCAGGCTACCAGCTCGTGTCGGGCATCAGCATCGTGGATGTGGCGCTCAACAGCACGCTCATCTCGGCGCAGCTGCCTCTGGCGAGAGTCAGCAGCTCGTACGGCGCATTACTCTCGCGTGCCAACGGCATGCTCACGCTGAGCTTGGGCGCCGACACGATCGGCCAGTCTAGCGACTCTTCCTTTTTTGCGGTCAGCCACCAGATTGGGGATGCATCGCGATACAGCGGCACCGTTCAAGCGCGTACCTTTTATCCGGTGCTCACCGGAACAGGGCCTCTGGCCGCGATCATGCACGCCGCTGCTCCGGTCGTGGAGTCTGATCTGACGCTGGTGGTGAAGGCTGACGACCTGGCCTCGCGGAATGCCGCGACCCAAGAAGACGAAAGTCGTGCCGCGAGCATCAAACGGGCTGGCGTTTTCGCGCTCGTGCGCGCTAGCGACCACGACGAGATCATTGGCGAGACGCGTGGGGTGTCTCACGTGACGCAGAGCTTGCTGGTCGCCGCGCTCACGGGCGAAAGCCAGGGGCTCGTCAGCTGCTCGGGCACCGGTCCGTGCGCCCTGTCGATTAACGACGTCAGCGCGATTACCGACTGGCAGCTGGGTGGCCCCTACTATTCACGTACCGGAAATTTCTCGAGCTACTCGGACTACGCCAATATCGCCCACGCCAAAGGTGAGCTCGTCGTTGCCGCCTCGAGCACGGAACGCGAGATGTGGGCGGACCTCTTCCGCGACACGAGTATTTCTTCCGTCAATGCGCTTCAGAGCGCCGCCGAGCACGGTCAGGCCCTGATCCAGGGCGAGCAGCTCACCGACGCCACCGAAGCCGGGATTTTTGCGCGCTTCGATACGGTGAGCGGCGCCCCCATGACGGCCTACGAGCCGTTTCTTCGCTCGTTTGAAGCCGAGAAGCCGTATCTTTATTCGGCCAACGACAGCATCAAAATCTCTTTCAACACCTTCCAGGACTTTGTCGGGCAAAGCTTCATTCTCATGCCGAGCGACCCGACGGGGCATGCCGGCGCGTTCCTGTCGATCAGCTTGCGTACGGCATCTCAACAGCAGCAGCCGCCTTCGCCAGAAAAAGGGTTGTTGCTCGGAGCCGGCGCCGTTCCTGTCCAAGGGGTGACCTCGTGTACCGGCCTCCATGACGAGGGCAATCTGCCATGGACCGTCAGCGCACCCGTCGCGCAGTGTAATAGGGGCCTTTGCGTCTATTACTCGTGTACGCCGCCGTCTCCGCCCAATCCTTTCAACATCAATCTGACGGGCGACCTTGTGGCCCACATCTGTGTTGAGAAGGGTTACGTCTGTGGCAGTGGTATCGGCAGCGAAGCCCCGAATAACCCCACGCTCTTATTCGAGTGCGGCTCGTCAAACGCCAACGACCTGGCGAGAAAAGGATTTCCGTCCGGCCCCGATACGCTTTCTCTCGGTGATTACAACTGCCGGGCTCCTTCGAGCCACACGTTTTCGACCGGCGAGGTCGTGGATGACGCCGGTGGGTGCGATCTTCTCCATTCCCCTGGCCGCACGGTTTGCGTCACCA
>JACQAX010000103.1 GCA_016194795.1 Deltaproteobacteria bacterium
TTGCCGAGCGTGTACGTCGGGAAGTAACCGAACGCCCCCATCGACCAGTGGATGTCCTGCAGCACGCCCTGCGCGTCGTTCGGGGGCTTCACGCCGAGGTAGTCTTCCATCTTGCGGTTCCAGAGCGCGGGAAGCGCCGAAACCGAGACCTCGTCGTTCATGATCGCCTGCTCGAGCTCGAAGCGGAGCAGGATGTGCAGGTTGTAGGTGACCTCGTCGGCCTCGACGCGGATGAGCGAGGGCTTCACGACGTTGACCGACAGGAAGAACTTCTCGAACGGCACCGACGAGAGCGTCTCGGGAAAGGTTTTCTGGAGCTTCGGGTAATACGTCGTCCAGAACGCGCGCGAGCGGCCGACCATGTTCTCCCAAAGGCGCGACTGCGACTCGTGGATGCCCATCGAGGCAGCCTCGGCGAGCGGCGTGGCGTTGTGGGCGTAGTCCATGCCCTGCTCGTAGAGGCCGTGGCCGGCCTCATGCATGCTGCCGAAGAGGGCGACGCGGAAATCTTTCTCGTCGTAGCGCGTGGTGAGGCGCACGTCGTGCGTATTGAACGTCGTGCAGAACGGGTGCGCCGAGACGTCGAGCCGGCCGGCGTCGTAGTCGAAGCCCATCGCCTTGGTGACGAGCACGCCGAACTCGCGCTGCTTGGACGCGGGATAATGGCCGGCGATCGCCTCGGCCTTCGTCGACGACGAGGCGATCTTGGCGACGAGCGGGACGAGGTCTTTTCGGAGCGACTCGAAGAGCGGGCGGATCTCGGCGGTCTTGGCGCCGGGCTCGAACTCGTCGAGAAGGGTGTCGTAGAGCCCGTCGCCGGTCGCCTTGTCGCCGAGCCCGTTGATGAGGCCCGCGGCCTTCTTGCGAAGGGCGATGATCTTCTCGAGCACGGGAGCGAACGCCGCATAGTCGTTGTTCTTCTTCGCGCCGGCCCACGCCACGTGCGCGAGCGACTGCGTCTTGGCGAGCTCCTGGACGAGCTCGGTGGGGAGCTTGCGCTCGCGGTCGAACGCCCGGCGAACCTCGCGCACGTTCACGCGCTCAAGCTCGGAGAGCGAGTCGTCCTTGCCGAGCCGGTCGAGCAGCTCGCCCACGTCGTCCGACACCAGGCGATCGTGCGCCAGGCCCGAGACGAGCGCCAACTGCTCGGAGCGGCCCTCGGAGCCCTTGGCCGGCATCTGCGTCTCCTGGTCCCAGTGCAGGACCGCGCCGATCGACGAGAGCGTCTTGACTTCCTTGACCCTGGAGATGAACCGTTCGTAAGTTTCGTTGCTCATGACGCCACCCTAGCGGGCTTGCCACGCGCGCGCAATACCGGGGTCGCCCGAATCTAGTCGTGGGGCAGGCTGCCGCGCGGCGAGCGCAGGTACACGAACGGCGTTGCCAAAAGAAAGTTGGAGACGCGCGACGTGTAAACGTCGGCGTAGCGCTCGACGCGGTAGGCGAGCTTGCTCTTGTCGTTTCCGGCGCGCATCAGCAGGCCCCAGCGCGGGTTGTTGAGCTCGCCGGTCGAGCGCGCCAGCGGGGCGATCTCCTGGTCGAGGGCGGCGTGCTTCGCGCGCAGCTCGTCGTTCTTCTTCTGGAGCGTCTCGAGCGGAACCGACGGCGGCGGGCCGTACTTGTCGCGCGCGCGCTGGAGCTGGATGCGGATCTCGGAGAGCTCGGCCTCGATCGACTCCTTGTCGACCATCAGGCGGCCCAGCCGCTCCTCGCTCGCGCGAAACGACGCGACGGCGCGGATCTCGTCCTCGAGCTCGCGCAGCACGAGCGCCGTGCGCCAGCGCAGCACGTCCTTCGTCACCTGCACGTCGCCGAACATGTGATCGCCGACGTAGAGGATCTCGTCGCCCGAAAGGCCGAGATGCTTCTCGATCTCGCGCGCGCTGCCGCCCAGATACACGGTGCCCGCGCGCAGGCCGCGCTGGGTGCTCGGCCGCAGCAGCCCGGTGTCGGTCATCACCTCGAAGAAGGGATAGTCAGTCGTGAAAAAGGCGGGCTTGCGCGCGCCGACGATCACGACGTCGAAGAGGTCGCGCCAGGTCGTCCCTTCCGGCAGGAACGGGTCGAAGGCGTAATGCATCATCGGCTGGGTGTAGGTCCACTCCGAGTTCGTGATGAGGAGAAGTTTTTTCCCGGCCTGCTTCTGGTCGAGGAGCGCGAGCGCCGCCTCGGGGTCGCGCACGACGAAGCGATCGGGGTGCGCGATGATCTCGGACTTGAGACGGCCTTCCATGTGCGCCGTATCGATCACCTGGCGCACGCGGTTGTAGAGCTCGGTGTAGCCCATCACCGCCGGCGCCTTGCGCTGGTCGAGCAGGTCGACGAGCTGCGCGTACATGCAGCCTTCCGAGAGCGAGAATGTCGACGACGAGGCCGCGGCAGACCATGTCGGGGTCGAACGAAAGGTCGGCGACCGGCCAGCCTTCGGCGACGAAGGCCTCTTTCATGAACTGGTAGGCGCGGCGTTCCCAGTCTTCGACCTTGTAATGGATGAGCGTGTAATCCATGTCGTAGCCGATCGCGCGGATCGACCGGAGATTCAGCGTGCGGTTGCAGTACACCCGGCGTTCGGCCGGGATTCCGGCGTTGAGCTCAGTCATACGGGCTGCCCTTCCACGAAATCGGGGAGCGCTTCGGTCCAGTGCCGGAGCGGCTTGAGGCCGGTGGCCTCGAGGGCCAGGCAGCGCAGGCGCGTGTTGCGCGGACGCGGTGCCGGGCGTTTCACGGTTTCGACCGACACGGGCTCGAGGTTCTCGATGGGCAGGTGCGCCGTTTCGAAGGCCGCCTTGGCGAAACCGAAGTAGCTCGTCCCCTCGCCGCCGTTGCAGACGTGGTAGATGCCGGGCAGGTCGCGCCGCGCGAGCTCGAGCAGCCGCCGCGCGAGATCAGGCGCATAGGTCGGCGTGCCGAACGAGTCGTTGAAGGCCTTGAGCTTCTCGCCGCGACGCCCGCGCTCGACGACCTGCGCGACGAAGTTGCGGCCGTTGCGGCCGAAGATCCAGCCGGAGCGCGCGACGACGACGCGGTTGTGGGCGGCCATGGCGAGCTGCTCGCCCTGAAGCTTGTCTTTCGCGTAGACGCTGAGCGGGTTGGTGGCGTCTTTCTGGGTGTAGAACCAGTCGGGCTTCTCGCCGTCGAAAACGTAGTCCGTCGACACGGTGACCAGGATCGCGCCCGACTCGCGGCAGTGCCGCGCGAGCAGCTCGGGCGCCAGCGCGTTGGCGGCGTGCGAGGCGCGCGGGTCGGTCTGGCAGGCGTCGACGTTCGTCATGGCGGCGCAGTTGATGACCGCGTCCGGCTTGGCGACCATGAAAAAAGCGCCGAGCTGCGCGTCGTTCGTGGCGTCGAGCTGCCGATGCGTGCGCGCGAGCACCTGCTCGCCCGCCGCTTTCGCGATCGCCGCCACTTCCGCCCCGACCATTCCGCCCGCACCCGTAACGAGAATCTTCATTCCCGCTCAGCCTAGCACACTGCCTCGAAAAGCGCGCGCCGACCGCACGATCTCCTGGCCGAGCCTGGCGAGCTGCTCGGCCGACTTCGGGTCGATCCCCTTCCAGGCCTGCGGGACCGGCACGACGAGCGGCACCGTCCAGCCCCTGAGGGCGCGCACGATGTTCTCCATCGCGTTGATGGCCTGCAGCCCGTGGGTTCCGCCCGCCGTCGAGATCAGCCCCACCGGTTTGTCGCTGAGATACGGCTTTTCGCCGCCCGAAAGCGTCTCGAGCCAGTCGAGCGCGTTTTTGAACGAGCCGCTGATCGAGCCGTGGTACAGGGGCGTGCTCCAGACGAGCCCGTCGGCCTCTTCCACGGCTTGGGCGAGCTCGCGCACCGCGGGCGGCGCGTCGAGCCCGGGGTCGTACATCGGAAGCGCGAGCGAACGGATGTCGAAGGCGCGCGCTTCGGCTCCCGCCCCTCGGGCCGCCCGCAGCGCCTCCTCCAGCGCCTCGAGGCTCGACGACTTCACGGCCAGCGACCCACCTATTCCGACGATCCTGATGCTTTTCATGCTTTGAGCATAAACGGCTGTGGACGGTTTATCGTCTTTCTTGCTAATATATTGCCATATGGGCAATGAGTTGGGCGCCGTCTCTCGCAGGCTCGCGCAGAACATCGCGACGCTGCGGAAACGGCGGGGAATGAGCCAGGACGCCCTGGCCCAGCTCGCCCGGATCCCGCGTTCCACAATCACTCATTTGGAGAGCGGCGGCGGCAATCCCTCGTTGGGGAATTTGACGAGAGTCGCCGCCGCTCTTCAGATCTCGATCGAGGAGCTGATCGCCGAGCCGAGAAGCGACGTGAAGCTCGTCAAGGCGGCCGACGTGCGGGCGGTGAAGCGCAGCCAGGGGGCGGCGCTCGTGCTGAAGCTTCTGCCCGATCCGATCCCGGGCATGGAGATCGATCGCATGGAGCTCGTGCCGGGCGGCAGGCTCGGCGGCATCCCGCACGTGAGCGGCACCAAGGAATACCTCACCTGCATCCAGGGCGAGCTTACCGTGCACATCGGCGCGACCGTCTGCGCGGCCCAGCTCGGAAA
>JACQAX010000108.1 GCA_016194795.1 Deltaproteobacteria bacterium
CTCAAGGCCAGGGGCCTCACCGACGACGACATCAAGAAGATCGAAGCCGCCCTCCCGGGCGTCTTCACCCTCGAGCAGGCCTTCGGTGCGCACGTCCTCGGCGCCGGCAAGGACCTCCTGGGTCTCGGCTTCACGCAAGCCCAGATCGACGAAGCGAACGTCGTCATCTGCGGCCGCATGACGCTCGAAGGCGCTCCGCTGCTGAAGCCGGAACACCTTCCGGTCTTCGACTGCGCCAACAAGTGCGGCAAGGGCGAACGCTACATCCAGCCCCTGGGCCACGTGCGCATGATGGGCGCGGCTCAGCCGTTCCTCAGCGGCGCGATCTCGAAGACGGTCAATCTGCCGAACGAGGCGACCGTCGAAGAGATCTCGGAGATCTACCTCGAGTCGTGGAAGCTCGGGCTCAAGGCCGTCGCGCTCTATCGCGACGGTTGCAAGCTCAGCCAGCCGCTCAGCTCGTCGGGCTCTTCGGACAAGAAGGAAGCCAAGAAGGCCGAAGCCGCACCTGTGGCACTCGCCGCCGTCGCGAACCCGGCTCCGTCCCGCCACGAACGCCGTCGCCTGCCACGCAAGCGTGGCGGCTTCACGGTCGAGGCGAAGGTCGCAGGCCACAAAGTGTACCTGCGCACCGGCGAGTATGAAGACGGCACCTTGGGCGAGATCTTCATCGACATGCACAAGGAAGGCGCCGCCTTCCGCAGCATGCTCAACTGCCTGGCGATCGCGGTGAGCCTCGGTCTGCAGCACGGCGTGCCGCTCGAGGAGTTCGTCGACGTGTTCACCTTCACGCGGTTCGAGCCGCAGGGTATGGTCGACCACCCGAACATCAAGACGGCGACGTCGGTCGTGGACTTCATCTTCCGCGTCCTCGGCATGGAATACCAGGGTCGTACCGACTTCGTGCACGTGAAGCCCGAAGAGCTGGTGACGACCTCGGGTCCGGCGAACCTCGGGCCCGGCACCACGGGCATCGCGACGGTTGCCGAAGCGACCAAGCACGAAGATGAGGCGCAGACCTCGATCTTCGCGGCCGAGAACGACAAGCGCACGACCAAGGGGTCGGGTCTTGCGACGGGCGCGAACATCCTGAGCAAGCACCTGCAAGACATGCAGAGCGACGCTCCTTTCTGCAACCAGTGCGGCCACACGACGATCCGCAACGGCGCTTGCTACAAGTGCCTCAACTGCGGCAACTCGATGGGGTGTAGCTGATTTTCTAGCTCAAGAATCCACAACCACTTAAAGAGCCCGGGCACCGCAAGGCGCCCGGGCTTTTTTTTCATGTTATGATTGCAGCACATGGCAGGAAAAATCCTCATCGCCGGGGGAAGCGGCTTCATCGGCTCGACCATCGCCAGCGCGCTCTGGAAGGCCGAGCGCGACGTCGCGGTGCTGTCCCGCCACCCGAACGACGCGCGGGCGCGGCTGGCCGGCATCGAGATCGATTACGTGCGCGGCGACGTCCGCGAGCCGAAGTCGCTCTCGAAAGCATTGAAGGGCATCGAGACGATCATCAGCTGCGTGCAGTTTCCGAATCATCCCGTCGAGAACCCCCGCAAGGGTTACACCTACGAGAAGATCGACGGCGAAGGCACGCGCAACCTCGTCGAGGCCGCGCGCGAGGCGGGCGGAGTGAAGCGTTTCATCTATCTCAGCGGCGCGGGCGTTCGTCAGGGCCGCCCCCGGCTCGCTCACGAGCCATGGTTTCGGGCCAAGCTCATGGCCGAGCACGCCGTCATCGAGAGCGGCGTCGCCTACACCATTTTCCGCCCCTCTTGGGTCTACGGGCGCGACGATCGCAGCCTCAACCGCTTCGTCGACTTCGCGCGCACGATGCCGTTCGTGCCGGTCATCGGCGACGGTGACAATCGCGTCCAGCCTCTCTTCATCATGGACCTCGTGCGTTACGTGATCGCGGCCATCGACTCGCCCCGGGCGCGAAACCGGATTTACGAGCTTGGCGGCCCCGAAACCCTGTCCATGAACGAGATCGTGCGAACGATCCTCAAAACGCTCGGCAAGGACAAGCGCATCGTCCACCACCCGAAGTGGTTCATGAAGCTCGCGTCGCTGCCCATGCAGGCGCTCAAGGCCCCGCCGCTCAGCCCCCAGGCCATCGAGTTCATCACGATGGAGGAGCTGGTCGACAATCGCGAAGCGCTCGCCGATCTCGAGCTCCCGCTCACCAGGCTCGCCGACGCGCTGGCGACCTACCTCACGCCTGTTCCAGGTGGACCGTAAAGCCCTTCGGCATCTCGACGCCCGCCGCGTCCAGAGCGAGCTTCGAGCGCACGCGCAGCTCGCGTGCCACCGCCCAGCGGCTGTGCGGCTCGGTCTTGGCGACCAGCTCGAGCATCATGTGGTCGGTCGCGAAGCCCACGATCCCGATGAACTCGGGCCGCGTGCGCAGCTCTTCTTTCCACTTCGGGTCGTTCTCGAGCTCTTGAGCCACCTTCGTGAGCACCTCGCCGGCCTTCTTGATGTCGGTCGCGTAGCCCAGCGGGATGTCGACGACGGCGGTTGCGAACTCGTAGGTCATGTTGCTCACCGATTTGATTTCGCCGTTGGGGATCACGTGCAACGTGCCGTCGCCGTCGCGGATCGCGGTCACGCGAAGCTCCATCCGCTCGACCGAGCCCGAAAGCCCCGAGTTGATCTTGATCACGTCGCCGACGCGGATCTGGTCTTCCATGAGCAGGAAGAAGCCGGAGATCACGTCCTTCACGAGACTCTGCGCGCCGAAGCCGACCGCGACGCCCGCGATGCCGGCGCCGGTGAGAAACGGCGTGATGTCGAGCCCGCACTCACGAAGCACCATGAGGATCGCGATGCCGAATAGAGCCACGCGCATCGTCGTGTCGACAAGCTTCACGAGCGTCGCCAGCCTCTTCTCACGTTCGTGGGCATGCTTGTCGCGCGGATCGTGACGTTTCTGCGCCACGTCGAGAATGCGGCGGCTCAGCATGCGGATCAACTTGGCACAAATGAAGACGATCGCTATGATGACAGCAACCTTGAGCGCGCGTTCGACGATGAGCTCGATCCAGGCGCGACGGTTGAGGAAGAGGGCTGAGATATGTTCGTCCATAGGCATCCTTCAAGTGTTTTCGCGTTCCTGCCGTGGCTCGCGTTCTGGGGCCAGGCCGGTGCGCGTCTACCCGATTATGCGCATCTTACCACCGCCGTGGCAACCGACTCGAAATGCAAACAAGTCGTAAAAACTTTCCGCACGACGTTGGTGCGTACCCCCGCGTCGCGCGCCAAGGGCCTGGGAGGCCGCAACACGCCGCTTGCCGCCGACGAAGGGATGCTCTTCGTATTCGACCACCCCGAACGCGTGTCGTTCTGGATGAAGGACACCCTCATCCCGCTCGAGCTGGCGCTTTTCGACGCCAAAGGCATGCTCAATGATCTCTTCGAGATGCCCGTCGAGAAGGATCCCAACGATCCGCAGCGAAACTACGTGGCGACGAAGCCGGTGTTGAGCGCGCTGGAGCTGGCGCCCTCGACGCTCAAGAGCATCGAGACGAAGAAGCTCGTCCTATGCTTCGAGACGCAGGTACGTTGAGCGCTCAGTTAAACTGAGATTACTGGCGAGATCCCAAAGTGTCGAAGACGTTTACTCGTGAGTTAAAAAACCGACGATGCTTGGAAGCCTGCGCTTAAACGCAAAAAATTCGCCCGCAGTATCGACGTCTTGCGAGCTGATTGGAATCCTGCAGCGGCACGCCGATTGCTATTATTCCGTGCAGGAGAGACAAACCATGAAAAAGATTTTGATGCCGACACTGCCCCTGCTTCTGATGATGGCCCTCAACGCGCAAGCGGGAACGGCCGCGGCCGACCGCACCGATGCGAAGGATCTGATGGCCAAGGCGCTCAGCGGCTTCGTCGCGATGAACGGAGCGGCGAACCTCGCTGCCGCCAAGGTCATCCACGAGCCCGCCGCGAAATACGTGGCGCTCGCTTCGGGAGACGATGACAACGACCAGGACCACGACAAACGCGGCAACGGCCTCACGGGCGGCGGCAGCGGCAGCTGCTCCTCGGCCTCGGCAACGTATAGCGGCGACGGAAAGGGCCTCACCTTCGTCGAATGAGCACCGGTAACCGTACTCTAGACAGCATCTCACGCATCGAAGGCCTGCTCGTACACGGGTCAGTGGCTGCCGCCCGTGCCGAGCTCGTCGAGCTGTGCAAAACGCGCGTGCCCCGCGAACAGCTGGCCACGGTCGCCAACCTCGCCCGCCGCGCGTTCATGCCGGACAAGTCGCTGCGCCTTCTCCACGGAGTGGTGCGTCCGCCCTCGAACGCCAGGAAGGTGCTCAAAGCCACGGACGCCGAAAAGGCCGAGTACGCCGGCGCTCTCATCTATGTGGGCGCCAACGAGGAAGCCCTCAAGCTTCTCGCCGAGATCGATCGCAAGGCCCATCCCATCGCCGATTTGTTCGAAGCCTTCGCGCGCTCGCGCACCTGGGACTTCGACGGCGCGATCGCGCCGCTCGAGAGCCACGCGTCCAATCCGAACGTCAACGAGGTCGGCCGCCTCCGCGGCCGCTTCGAGTTCGCCGCGGCCCTCGTCGACGGCCGCATCGACTTCGAGCGCGCCGCCGGCCTGCTCGAGGAGCTCCTCGCCGAAACTGGCTCCGACCGCTTCCGCATCATCCACAAAGACTCGCTCCTGCTCTTTGCCCAGTGCCGCATCTTCCAGAAGAAGTGGAGCCTGGCCACCGAGTGCCTCGACAAGCTTGCCCGGCTCAGCGAGGCGGACCACGACCCCGTTTTCTCGCTGCTCACCGAGAAATGGCGCTCTATCCTCGTGATCGCGCGCCGGCCCGAGTCGCCCGAGGCGAACGAGGCGCTGCGCGAGCTTCGCCGCACGCGCGAACGCCTGATCGAAGCGCGCCGCTACGAAGACGCGCGCTCCTGCGACTACCACGAGGCCGTGCTTCGAAACGACGACAAGCTCATGGCGCGCCTGTATTTCGGAACGTCGTATCCCGCGTTCAAAAAGCGCGTGCGCGAGCACATCTCCGACCCGTCCCGCCTCATGGGCGCTTACGAATGGCCGCTCCTGCGCGGCAGCCGCCCCGAGACCACCATCAACGTGGTCGACGGCACGCATCGCGCCGGCGGCCCCCGGCTCAAGAACGGCGACCTGCCGCAGCGCCTGCTGCAGATCCTCTCACTCGACTTCTATCGGCCTTTGCACGGCGCCGAACTCCACGAACGCCTGTATCCGGGCGAGCACTTCAACCCCGACACGTCGCCCGACAAGCTCCACCAGGCGCTGCGCCGGTTGCGCGCCTGGATCCGCCATAGCAAGCTCCCGCTCGAGGTCGTCGAAAGCGGAAGCTTCTATCGCCTCGTCGCCCGCGAGCCGGTCGCGCTGCGCGTTCGCGAGGACTCCGCCAAGACTCTCCACGTGGCGTCGGCCACCGAAGCCCGCGTCCACACCTACGGCACGCTCCTTCGCGGCAAGTTCGCCGAGCGCAACTTTTCGGCGAGCGACGCGGCCGGCGTGCTCGGCACCTCGTCGCGCTCGACGGTCCGCTACCTCGCGGCGCTGCGCGACCTCGGCCTGATCGGCCAGGTGAAGTCAGGCCCGCGCACGCATTACCGCCTGAAATAGCTCGAGCGAGCCGAGCACGGCTCCCGCGACGATGAGAACCATCGCGACGGCCGAGACGAGGCCCAGCTGTTTGCCGCCCAGCACGACCAGCACGAGCGTCGAGAGCAACGGGTCGAGGTACGAGAGCGCGCCGATGAGCCGCGGGTCGCCCCTCTTCAAGGCCGCGTCCCAGGTATAGAACGCCACTCCCATCGGCCCGAGGCCCAGCGCCACGAGAATCGCCCAGTCGCGCGCCGCGAGCGCCACGCGCGGCTCGAGCCAGGCGTGCGAGGCCAGCGAGAGCACTCCCGCCACCAGGCAGAACTGCGCGACGGCGGCCGTCGAGAAGGGCGGAAGCCTTTTCGTCAGCACGGAGTAAGCGGCCCAGATCACGGCGGCCGCGAGGGCGAGCAGCATCCCCGGAAGATGCGCGAGATCGGGCGCGAGGTGCCCGCCGGTGGCGACGAGCGCCGCCCCCGTGAACGCCACGGCACCGCCGGCCAGATGGTACCAGCGCAGGCCGTAGCCTTTCAGGAAGAGCGGCGAAAAAAGCACGATCAGCACGGGCCACAGGTAATTGACGAGGTTCGCCTCGACGGGCGGCGCGAGGCGAAACGCCATGAAGAGACAGAAATGGTAGCCGAACAAGCCGATGATGCCGCTGGCGAGCACGCGCGGGTCGCGGGTGAACTCACGGGCGCGCGCCAGGCCAGGCAGCGAGCCTATGAGCAGCGTCACGCCGACCAGTAGAAATGGCGGCACGTGCGCGACCAGGGTGCCGAGCCAGGCACGCGCGCTCCAGAGAAGAATCGAGGTGAAGGCCAGCAGCAACGGCGAAGGCATGACGCGAGCCAAACTACCGACTTTGGGTTGGTCCCGTCTATGCATTTCTTGGGGATGGGGAAAGGGAGGAAAACGATATGTTCGGTTTTGGAAGAATCAATCGACGCCGCGGCATCGGCAGCGGTCTGCTTAGCCTGGGGGCCTTGTACGCCTGGCGCAACCGGGAGAGTATCAGGAGCTGGATCGGCAACCGTAAAACCGGCGTGAGCGGCCATATGGCCGGCTCGACGGATCAAGCCGGCGTCGCTTCGGGCAGCTCGCGCGCGAGCGACGATTTCAGCGTCTAACCGCTAGTGCCCGGCGTAAGTCAGGCGCTTGGTCTTGCGCATTGTGATCGCGCCGGGCGACGGACAGACGAGCTCACAAAGATTGCACCCGACGCATTCGACCTCGTCGACGATGGGAGCAAGGCGAATTTCCGGCTTCACGGAGATGCATTGGTGCGCGCCGTCCTCACAGGCCACCACGCACAGGTTGCAGTTGATGCACTTGTCGGGATGGATCTCGGCGACGTGGTGGTAATCGAGATCGAGCTCGCCCCACTCGGTGAAGTTGGGGACCGCTTTCCCGACCATCTCGTTGACCGACTTGAAGCCCTTGCGGTCCATGTAATCGGAAAGCCCGTCCCTCAGGTCGTCGACGATGCGATAGCCGTAGTGCATGACGGCGGTGCAGACCTGCACGGTCGTCGATCCCATCAGGATGAACTCGACGGCATCGCGCCAGTTGGAGATGCCGCCTATCCCTGAGATCGGAAGGCCGAAGTTCTCGTTGCGCGCGAGCGACGCGACCATGTGGAGCGCGATCGGCTTCACCGCGGGGCCGCAGTAACCGCCGTTGGTGCTTCTGCCGCCGACTTTCGGATACGGCACGAAGTCCTCGATGTCGACGGTGATGAGGCTCTTGATCGTATTGATGAGCGAGACGGCGTCGCCGTTGCCGCGCTTGGCGGCCTCACCCGGGCGGTTGATGTCGGTGATGTTCGGCGTGAGCTTCACGATCACGGGCACCTTCGAATATTCCTTCACCCAGCTCGTGATGAGCTCGAGGAGCTTGGGCTCCTGGCCCACGGCCGAGCC
>JACQAX010000109.1 GCA_016194795.1 Deltaproteobacteria bacterium
TCGGCCGCGAGCTCCGGCCGCTCGACCTCACGGTCGGCGGCGACCCGAGCTCGGCGTGTTTCTGGGCGGCGGCGAGCGTGATGCAGGACCGGCGCGTGCGCATCCGCAACGTGCTCCTGAACCCCACGCGCATGGGCTTCGCCGAGGTCTTGAAGAGAATGGGTGCCCCGGTCACGACGGCGGTCGAGTCGAAGGCGGGCGGAGAAGACGTCGGTACGGTCGACATCGGCGGCGCCGGCTCCTCGCTTCGCGCGACCGAGGTGAAGCCCCACGAGATCCCCACGTTGATCGACGAGGTTCCGATGCTCGCGATCGCGTCGCTCTGGGCCCGTGGTACGACGGCGTTTCGCGGCGTACAGGAGCTGCGCGTGAAGGAGTCGGATCGCCTCGAGGCCGTCATCTCGTTCATCGCCGAGATCGGTGGCAGGGCGTGGGCCGAAGGCAACGACCTCTTCGTCGAGGGCCTCGGCGGCCGGCCGGCGGGGCCGAAGTCCTCCGAATGGACCTATGAGACCTTGGGCGACCACCGCCTGGCGATGGCGTCGATCGTCACCGCCGACGCATTGCGGAAAGAAATTGTTTTAGACGATGCTGAATGCATTAAGGTAAGTTACCCAGGGTTTTTCGGACATCGCGAGGTTTTAGCGAAATGAACCAGAAGTTGATCGTCGCCATTGATGGACCCGCCGGGAGCGGCAAGAGCACCGTGACGCACCTGCTTGCGCGCAAGCTCGGTTACGTCCACATCGACACGGGCGCGCTCTATCGCGCGGTGGCTTTGAAGGCCAAAGAGCTCGGCATCTCGTACGACGACGCTCCGGCGCTCGGACGCTGTGCCTTGTCGTGCCGGCTCGAGTTCCAGTGGCTCAATGACGACCGCAACCATGTCTTCCTGGACGGGAAGAACGTGTCCTCGCTCATCCGCACGCCCGAGATCAGCATGGCGGCCAGCAAGATCTCGGCCTACCCCGAGGTGCGTGATGCGCTGCTCGGCCTGCAGCGCCAGCTGGGCGAAAAGGGCGGCGTGGTGCTCGAGGGGCGTGACATCGGCACCGTCGTCTTTCCGAACGCCCACGCGAAATTCTTTCTCACCGCCAGCGTCGACAGCCGCGCGCGCCGCCGCGCCGTCGAGCTCGAGGAGAAAGGCGTCTACCTCGACTTCGAAGAGGTGAAGAAGCAGGTCGTCGACCGCGACCGGGGCGACACCGAGCGCAAGGTGGCGCCGCTCAAGAAGGCCGCCGACGCCCTCGAGGTTGATACGACCAATATGACCGTCGGCCAGGTCGTCGACACGCTCGCGATGATCGTCGAGGAGCGCAGTAAGCGCGGATGAGCCACGAATGGCAATAGAAACCGCTCCGCTCAATCCGGAAGGGCCCGTCGCGCGCAAGAGCAAGATCCTCGTCGTCCGTCCCGATCGCATCGGGGACGTCGTGCTTTCGACGCCGGTGCTCGAGGCGCTCAAGCATTCCTATCCCGACGCCGAGATCCACATGCTCGTGCGCGAGTCGGTGGTGCCGGTGGTGCAGCACAACCCCTTCCTCTCGAACGTCGTCACCTACAGCCCCGAATCGAACCATGCCGGCTTCGCCGGAGTCTGGCGGCTCATGCGCGCGCTCCAGTCGCAGCACTACGACATCGCGATCACGCTTCAGGTCTCGTTCGCCGTCAGCCTGGCGCTGCTCTTCGCGGGGATCCGCTATCGCGTGGGCCCTTACTCGAAATGGTACTCGTATCTCTTCTTCAACCGCGGCACGCGCCAGAGCCGCTCGACGGTCGAGATGCACGAGACCGACTACAATCTCATGCTGCTGCGCAAGCTCGGCATCCGGGCGCCCTCGCGGCGCTTCGAGCCCTCGATCACGGTCGACGCCGAAGCCAAAGACCGCATGCGCACCTACGTGCGCAACCTCGGGATCGACGACGGGGCGAAGTTCGTCGTCGTGCACCCGGGCATGGGCGGCTCGGCGCTCAACTGGCCCGAGGGCTATTACGTCGACCTGATCGCCAGGCTCGCGTCGCGCGGCGTGACCGTCGTGATCACCGGCGGCATCCACGAGAAGGCGCTCGTCGAGCGCGTGCTCGCGGCGGTGAAGGACCAGGGCGCCAAGGGGCCCGTGCACGAGTTCCTGGGGGCCAATTCGCCGACGGGGCTCGCCGACCTGGTCGCGCTGCTTTCGCTCGCGCACGTGATGGTGGCCCCGAGCACCGGGCCGTTGCACATCGCCGCGGCGCTTGGCAAGCGCACCGTCTCGTTCTACTCTCCCATCAAAGTGCAGAGCGCCATCCGGTGGGGGCCGTACGCGGCCGTCGAAGACAAGCACCACGTGCTCGTGCCGGACGCGCTTTGCGGCCAGGATTTCAAGTGCGCGGGGCGCAAATGCCATTTCTTTTTCTGCATGGAGCGGCTGGGGGTCGAAGAGGCGCTGAGCGCCGTGATCTACCAGCTCGGCAAGGAGAACTGAGGGGTTTATGAAGGTGACCACGTCCTACAGCATGAATCGGTCGCGGGTGGAGCGGATCCTCGGGGCCTTTCGCAAGAAGAAGATCCTCGTCTTCGGTGACGTCGGCGTCGACAAGTACACCGTGGGCCGGGTCTCGCGCATCTCTCCGGAGGCTCCGATCCCGATCGTCGAGGTGACGAGCACGCAGCTCAAGCTCGGCCTGGCGGCCAACGTCGCCGACAACGTGCGCGCGCTCGGCGGCCACGCGATGCTCGTCGGCGTCATCGGCAAGGACCTCGGCGCGCACGACTTCAAGTCGCTGCTGCGCCACACCCGCATTCCCGACAAGCACCTCATCTCCGACGGCACGCGCCGCACGACGCTGAAGGAACGCGTCGTCGCCGAAAGCCAGCAGGTCGTGCGCATCGACCATGAGACGCAGAAGAAGATCGACGCGAAGATCATTCGCGAGGTGTGGAACCGTCTCGAGAAGGCGCTGAGCGTCGCCGACTGCGTCATCATCGAGGATTACTCCAAAGGGCTCGTCGAGGTCTCGGTCTGCCGCCAGCTGATGGCGGCGGCCGAAGAGCGCGACATCCCGGTGCTCGTCGACCCGAACTCGAAAAGCACGCCCACGATTTACCAGCTCGTGTCGGGCGCGGACATCGTGGAAGCGGCGCTGCTCGCCAACTACGCCGCCGGCATCGAGGTCGGCAAGCGCGGCACGGCCACGGTCACGATCGACGAGCTGCGCGACTTCATGGACTTCGTCGGCCGCCGCGGCCGCCATCGCCGTGCGTAGGACGCTCCATGAGCCCGCGCCTGGAATCCTCGTCGTCGCGGCGATGTGGCGGGCGAATTTCGACGAGACGCTCGCGCTCGGCGAGCTCGAGCGCGGCTTCGGGCCGCTCGGCCAGCGCACCGCCGTGTTCGAGGTCACGCAGACGAGCTATTACGCGCGCGAGATGGGAGAGGGGCTCCGCAAGCTCTTCGTCGCCATCGAGGGCGAGGCCGCGCGCGACTCGCTCGTGCACTGGAAGCGCGTCGCGGTCGCGCTCGAGGAGAAGCACCTCGACTCGGACGCGCGTCGCCTGAACGTCGATCCGATGGTCGTCTCGCTCGAGAACGTCACGGTCGCGACGTCGAAGGGGCACCCGCATCGCGTCTACCTGCGCGACGGCGTTTTCGCCGACGTGCAGCTCGCGCGCAGGCGCGGCGGTTTTGAAGCGCTCCCGTGGACTTACGCCGACTACGCCGAGCGGGTGCTGTTTTTTGGGCAGCTCCACGGCCGGCTCCCCCGCCCGTGATATAATGGGCGGTGGGGGATCTTGACGATGGCGCGTGCGTTCGGGGGATTCGCGTTCTTCTGGCTCGTGATCTCCTCGGCCTTCGCGGCCGGGGAGAAGAACGTCAATATCGCCTCGGTGTGCAGCGAGGCGGATCCCGCGTGGAACCTGACCCAGCTGGCGAAGTGGGCCGAGAGCGTCGACTACCTCGCGCAAGGCGCGATGCGAGTGGCCGGCAAGGGCGAGTACCAAACGCGCTTCGGCAGCATTCTCGACACGTCCTGCCTCGACGGCCTCTCGAAGGCCGAGCGTGACCGCCGCATCGGCCGCTTCGAGAACCTGCTCGCCTATACGCTGGCCCAGACCCAGCGCTGCGCCGAGGTGCTCAATCTTCCGCAGGCCGCCTCGGTCGTCTCGGCGCTCCGGCGCACGAGGTTCTCGTGCGTCGACGTAATCAAGTCGAATCCGGAGTTCGGCGCGTTCGAGGCGACGAATTACAACACGGGCGCGAATTCGAGCAAATACGAGGTGAGCGCGCTCAAGAGCGCCATAGACAAGTCGCCGTTCGCGAGCTCGGCGTCGCTCCTCTTCCACGAGGCGCTCCATTTCGGCACGAACAACAACCGCTGCTGGCACGGCAAGGCCCAGACGCAGGCGGGCGTGGGCTGCGCCGACAACCTGTACCGCGACCGGATCTACTTCCTGCAGGGCGCGTGCTTCCCGGACACGGTTCGGGGCCACGACATCTACGGAGGCCCGGCTGACCCGGGCGTGGCCGGCTGCCCGCGCAAGCCGGGCGACCCGAACATCTGCTACGCGGCCATGACCGAGGTCGAGCCCGGCGCGATTCCCTTCGGGGACAAGCTGCTGTACGGCGACGACGCGCTCGCCATTCCCATGAAGCCCAAGGCGGCCGAGCTGTTCTGCAAGAACGTGAAAGGCGTGTCGGTTCGCAAGAAGCTGCTCGAGTCGGAGCAGGCGGCGCTTGCCGCGAGCGCCGAGAAGTCGAGATCCTACTTCTCGGCGAAGAGCGGCCACGTCCCGGCCGACGTCGCCAAATACCTGGCTGGCGTCATCGACTCGGCCGCCGGTCGCGCCAACAACGCTTACGATCCTTCGAAGCAGAACGTCACGCTCGCCGAGCGGGTGAAGGGGCTCGAGAGCGACCTGGCCGAGGTTCGCGCCTATCTGAAATCGAAGTGCGAGAAGCCCGACAAGGAGCTCGTCGGCTTCTGCGCGATGAAGGGCAACCCCGCCGAAAGCTTTCTCGTGGAGGCGATCGCCAAGGTGAAGGGCGTCTCGCCAGACGACTTCCGGTTGCGGATGCCGTATGTCGAGAAGTCTAACTGAGACCGGCCAGCCCGTCCCGGGACAGGTTGGCTAGCTGGCGGAGCCGGCTTTTTTCAGGCTGCCTTGGCGCTGGTGGACCAGGATCTGCTGGGCGACCTGGTTGCCCGATTGCACGGCGCCGTTGATGAAACCGGCTCCATCCGAGCTCGTGTGCTCGCCGGTGAAGTAGAGGCGGCCGTCGAGCTCAGGCGCCGCCGCCGCGCCCCAGAGCGTGGTGTACTGGCCGGGCGTCGGGCTCACGTAGCTCCCGAGATTGAGCTCGTAGCTGCCCCACTGGAAGAGCGCCGTGTTGCCGTCGTGGGCGTCGCTCATGCCCGGGTAGAGTTTTTCCATTTCGGCGAGCACCGTCGGCACGCGCTGGGCCGCCGAACGCAGGTCGCGCACGCGCGAGCCGCCGAGGTAGTTGGTCAGGATGCCGCTTTTTCCGCGCTGGCCCTTGCTCGTTTCCCAGTACGACTGGTTGAGGGCGTCGTTGACGAGGTTCATGCGCGAGGCGGGGGCGTTGCCCGGCTTGCGCCAGAGCCGCTCTTTGAAGCCCACCATGAACTTGGTGTTGGCGCCGTAGCCGAGCTCGTGGATGCATTTTTTCTTGAGGGCCGTGAGGCCGAGCTCGTCGAGGCCTTCGACCTTGCGAAGCGTGGTGAACGGGATCGCGCTGACGACGCGCGCGGCACGCACCGTCTTGCGGGCGCCGCCGTCGACCTCGAACGTGAGCTCGAGCTTGCCCCGCGAGTCGGCGACGCGCACGAGCTTGTGGCGCAGGTGCACGGGGGGCGCCTGGCGCCGGACGCGCGCGGCGAGCGCTTCGACCAGGCGCGAGTTTCCGCCGCGCACGCGGATGCACTCGTCGCTTTTTCCGAGCAGGTTGAACTCGCCGGGCTTCTGCTCGGGCTGCAGCAGCACCAGTAGGTTCAGCGCCGACTGGTCGGCGGCGTCGGCGCCGTATTCGCAGACGTAGAGCACCTCGATGGCCTCGAGCACCCAGTGGTCGACGTCGGTGCTGGCGTAAAGGTAGTCTTTCAGCGACATCGCGTCGAACTTGCGCGCGGCGGCCATGTCGATGGCCGGATCGTCGTAGACGGGCATGTGGACGTTGCCCTTGGGAAAAACGGCCGCGATGTCGCGTGCGACCCTGCGTGCGAGCGGGCGGAAGGCGGGGATCATCTCTTTCTGGGTCGTGATGCGGCCGCCGAAGTGGAAGATGTCCTGCTCGACGCCGGCGTCGAAGGGGCGCAGGTCCTCGACCGGGAGCCTGAGCTCCTTGCACAGGTCGAGCACGTCGTGGTGATCGGTGTCGATGAGCTCGCCGCCGAGCTCGCAGAACATGCCGTCCGAGTTGAACCGGTCTTTGGTGAAAACCCTCCCGCCGATGCGCCCGCTACCCTCGTACAGCTCGACCGGCTGGCCGGCCTGCTGCAGGCGATGGGCCGCGACCAGTCCCGCGACGCCTGCTCCGAGGATCAGGATCGGGTCGGAGCTCGTGCGTCGCGCGAGTGGTCGCGGCTTCTCGGCCGAGTGTGCCAGCGGCAGCAGCCCGGCAAGCGGGAGGAGGGAGGCGGTCTGGAGCGAGGCGGTCAAAAACTTCCGGCGCGAGAGCTCGGTTTCGCGTTCGAGCGCCTCGCGGACGGCTCGTCCGCCCATGCGCTCGCGCTCTGCCGTTACCGCGGCCCTGAGGAGCCGCAGCGTCTGCCGGAACATCGTTGATCTTGCCATGCCCAGCTCACTACGTTCGAGGAGACGCGCCGTCAACGTGACTCGCGAGTCGGCGGTCGATGCCTGAATGGTCTACTCGAGAGTCGAGCGCTAGTCGTAGCCGAAGACGTCGGTGTCCTCGACCACCACTCGCGCGAACGCGTTCGTGTCGACGTGCTCGAGCAGCTTCTTCATCGCGGCGCGCGCGCCCTGCTCGGTGCCGGCGGCGAGCGCCAGGCCGATCACGCAGCGCTCGAGGTCGTCGAAGTCCGAGACCTCGGCCGCGGAGGCGTTGAACTGCTTGTGGATCTCGGTGAGCAGGTCGGCCATCTGGTGGCGCTTCTCCTTGATGTTCTGGTTGCCCCAGAACTCGAGGACGATCTTGCCCGCGGCGACCCACATCTCAGAGGTAGGTCAGCCAGTGCTTGTACTGCGGGTCGCGCCCGTAGACGGTGTCCATCAGCTTCGTCGAGATCTTGCGCGTGATCGGCCCGGGCTTGCCCTCGCCGATCTGGCGGTTGTCGATCTCGCGGATCGGCGTGATCTCGGCGGCCGTGCCGCAGAAGAACACCTCGTCGGCGCAGTAGATCTCGTCGCGGGTGAAGCGCTGCTCTTCGACCGGGATGCCGAGGTCGCGCGCGATCGTGATGATCGACGAGCGGGTGATGCCGTCGAGGATCGACGTGAGCGGCGTCGTTTTCAGGACGCCGTTGCGGTACATGAAGATGTTCTCGCCACTGCCCTCGGCGACGTAGCCGTCGGTGTCGAGGAGCAGGGCCTCGTCGTAACCCGAGCGCTTGACCTCGAGCTTGGCGAGGATGCCGGTGGTGTAGCCGCCCGTCATCTTGGCCTTGGTCATCGTCGAGTTGACCCAGCCGCGGGTGAAGCTCGAAACCTTGATGCGCGCGCCGTTTTCCTTCGCCTCTTTACCGAGGTAAGCGCCCCAGACCCACGTCATGATCGCGAGCTCGACCGGCGGGTCGAAGGTCGGGAACACGCCGAGCGGGCCGTCGCCGATGTACACGAGCGGGCGGATGTAGATGTCCTGCTCGAGGCCCGACTTGCGCACGGTCTCGAGCTGCGCCTGCATCACGTCCTCCTGCGAGAACGGGATCTTGAGCTCGAGGATCTTGCACGAGTCGAAGAGGCGCTTGGTGTGCTCTTTCAGGCGGAAGATCGCCAGGCGGCCGTCGGCCGTCTTGTAGCAGCGCACGCCTTCGAAGGCGCCGAGGCCATAGTGCAGGGTGTGGGTGAAGACGCTCGTCGTCGCCTGCTCGGGCGCCACCAGCTTCCCGTTCCACCAGACAACCTTGCCGACTTTCCGTTCCGGTTTCGTGCCGCTCATGTCAATTCCCTCTCACTCTTCTCGAAT
>JACQAX010000007.1 GCA_016194795.1 Deltaproteobacteria bacterium
AGGCGCTTCGTCGCGGCGGCCGAATCGTCCGTGGGAACCGCGCTCGGGCTCGGGCACGTGGCGCGTTTCGAGGGCGGCGCCTCGGGTGACCTCGCGGGCGAGCTTCGCGCCTGGCTGGCGGAGCGCCTGCGCTCGGGGGCTCGCAAGTTCGTGGTCGCCGGTGGCGACGGCACCGTCAATCTCGCGCTCTCGACCTATGTTTCGCTGCGGGACGAGGGACACCCGTCGAACGCGGTTTTCGGCGCCGTCGGCCTGGGGTCGAGCAACGACTTTCAAAAGCCGTTCGACTCGGATAAACGCGCGCGCCTCGCGGGCTTTGCGTGCCGCCTCGACTTCAACGAGGCGTTCGCGCACGACGTGGGCACGCTGGTGATCGACGGCGAGAAGCGGGCGCGCCATTTTTTCGTGAACGCGAGCATGGGGGTGACGGCCGAGGCCAACGACCGCTTCAACCGCGGCGGTCCGGGCCTGCGGGCGATGAAGCGAGTCTGGGTGGACGGCGCGATTCTGGGCGCGGCGCTTTCGACGTTTGCCGGCTACGAAAACCGCGCGATCCGCCTGGCTCTCGACGGCGAAAACCCCGTCGAGCTGCAGCTCACCAACCTCGGCGTGATCAAAAACCGTCATTTTTCGGGCTCGTTTCGCTACGACACGGGCCCGGCACCCGACGACGGGATGCTCGGCGTGCGGATCTGCCGCGACATGAGCCGCGTCGAGATGCTCGGAACGCTCGGCTCGCTCGCGCAGGGCCGGTTTTCGGGCTTATCGAAGCGCTCGGGCCGCGACGCCAAGGACGTTCGGGTCGAGTCGGCCACCGGAACGAAGCTTGCCGTCGAGACCGATGGCGAGGTCGTGCTTGCGACGGGCTGCCGTTTCGGAGTCCGCCAAAAGGAGATCATGCTGTGTCCCTAGAGATCGAAGCGCTTCAGCGCTGGCTCGGAAAAATGCCCCGCCACCCCCAGCAGACCCACCGCCTGAACGAGTCGGACGCCGAGATCGTCGAGATGGGCGATAACCACTATCTGGCGAGCACCGTCGACTCGATCGTCGAGGAGATCAGCTACGGCCTTTACGAAGACCCCGCACTGGGACTCGAGCTTCACGCTGGCGCGTCGCAAACGCGTGGCGGCCGGGCTGCGCGCGGCGCTTCTCGAGGCGAGCACGCCTTTGCTCGGCGGCGACACGGGTTCGGCGCCCAGCGCGCACTTCACCGGCGTGGGCCTCGGCCTCTGCGACGGCAAGCCCTTGAGTCGCATGGGAATGCTCCCGGGCGACGTGCTCTGCCTCACCGGAAAAATGGGCCGCGGTCCCGCCTGGGGCTTTCGTCGCCTGGTTGGCGATCGCAAGCACGTGCTGCACGAAAACGACTTCCGCCCGCGCGCGCGGATCGCCGCGGGGCAGGCGCTTCGCGGCCACGCCACCGCCGCGATGGACACGAGCGACGGCCTGGCGTCGACGCTCAATACCTTGCGCGAGCTCAACGGCGTGGGGCTCGAGCTCTTCTGGGATGAGCGCTGGCTCGATGCGAAAGCCGTGAAATACTGCCGCTCGATGGGTCTCTCGCCGCTCTCGCTTCTTTTCGGCGAGCACGGGGATTTTCAGCTCGTCGCCTCGGTGCCGGCGAAGCTCGTCGACGACGTGCGCTCGCACGTCGACGACCTCCACGTGATCGGAAGAGTGCTTCCTCGAAAGCAGGGCGTGCGCCTTACGACGAGCGCGGGCGCGAGCCGGCCCCTCGAGATCGATCTCGTCGCGCGCGCCCGGAAAGACACGCTGGCCGAGCTCACCCGCGCGTTCAAGAAGCTCGTCGCCTATTCGGAAAAGCTCAGCGAACGCCGGTGAGCTCGTAGACGCGCTCGCAGGCCGCTTCGATCGAAAGCTCGCTCGTGTCGAGCGCGTGAAACTCGAGCGAGGGGGCGAACGTCGAAAGCAGCCTGCAGCACTGCTCGAGCCCGCCCTGGAGCGCCTCGAGGACGTGGAGCTTTTCGTGCAGCTCGCGCTGGGCGCCGCCCGCCGCCTTCTGGGCCATGCGCTCGGCAAGCTTCGTCGGCGATACCTTGAGCAGCACCACCTCGTTGGGGGTTGCGCAGCGATAGATCGCCTTGAGGTGCGCCACGAGCTCGGGCGGCGGCAGGTCGAAAAGCGCGCGGATAAAAAGCGGGAGGGTGAGCAGGTCGAGCCTCGTCGTGTCGACGGGCGAATCCGCCGGTACGCGGGCTCGCACGGTTTCGACCCAGCGGCCGAGCTTCAGCGTGGTCTCGGCGTCGAGGGCGTCGCGTTTGAGGGGGCCGGTAAGCAGGCCCTTGTAGAACTTCGAGTACGCGAGGCTGTCGGCCAGCGCCTGGCGCTCCGAAAACAGAAAGCGCGGCTTGAACGTCTCGGCATAATACGCCTCGACGTCGCCGAACATCGTCATCGCCAGAAAGAGCGCGCTCGTCTTCAGGAGCGGGTCGCCCGTCTTGTCGGCCTGCACGCTCACGCGGTCGATCAGGGCCGAAAGCTCGCCGAGCGGCGCGCGGGGGTCGTCATGGTACTGGGTCACGCGAAACGCGCACGCCTCGGCCGGCGTGGCGGAGAACCGCTGCTGGATCTTCTGAATCACGCTCGTCTTGCCGGTACCGTCGACTCCGCAGATCGATATCCTCTTCACGTCAGAGCCCCTTCTTCCCGGCGACGAAGCGCACGGCGTCTTCCGCGGCGGCGCGCGCGTCGCGGTTCATCCGCGCGGGTTCGACGCCGATGGCAAGCGCGTTGCGGCGCACGCGGCGGTTGTAGACGGCCCACGGCGCGATGTTGATGTCGAAAAGCAGCAGATTGAGCAGCGAGCGGATGCCGAGCAGATCGGCCGCGCTCGGCGGGCCGTGCTCTTCGCAGTGCGCGCGCACGAGCGCGTCGAGGCCGGCGAGATGGCGCAGCTCGTCTTTCTCGATCGTCTGGATGAGAACGACGAGCGAGTGGAGACCGTCGGTGGTGGCCAGCGTCTTCAGTATTTTGTAGAAATCGAGCGAGAACGCCTCGTAAAAACGCAGCGCCGCGAGCAGGTAGAGGGGCTTGCGGTGGCCCACGCGCGCGAAGCCCGGAAGCAGCGTTCCGTAAACGACGACGTCGCTCAGGCTCTTGCGGCGCTTCTCGTAGTCGAAGGTGCGCTTGACGTAGCCGCTCAAAAGCTCGTAGTGGCGGCGCTCGTCGTCACCGTGCGCCTGAAGATACTCGAGCACGAAGGGCGACCACGAAAAGGCCCGGCGGATCGGCTCGATGATCATCGTCTCGATCGACTCGGTGGTGGCGATCGAGCACAGAAACGCCGACCAGGCCTCGCGCTTGTCGGCCGCCAGGGCGGGCACCTTGTCGACGAACGGCGACGCCGTCTCGGCCTGCTTCGCGCGCGAAGAGGCGTCGATCAGCGTCCGCAACCTGGTTTCGAGCTCTTGTCTGATCTCCGTCATGTTATTCCAGCGCCTCGAGCAGCTTTGCCGCCGGGTGCTTCCGAATCGACTCGCCGCCGCCGCGAAACGGCCGCAGCACCGTATCGCGCGCGACCATCCCGACATTCAGCAAGGTGATGAGCGTGAGAGCCGCCTGGCCGTAATCGCGCGCCATCGCCTGCCAGCAATAGATGCCTGCAAGCAGCCGCATTTTCAAGGGCGACGAGTTCCCCGGAACGAGCCTCGGGAGCTCGCCCGCGGGCGGGAAGAAGGTGAGCTTCCAGGTCATCGCCCAGGCGCCGACGCGCTCTTTATAGGATTTCGTGAGACGAAACACGGTGAAGGCCTTTTCGATCTTGCCGATGTGCACCGAGCGCGTGTCGATGAGCGCGGGTCCGAGCTTCAGGCGCTCCTGGGTATCGCGGCGGGTGAACGGCGAGGCGGCGGCTTTCCAGCGCGCCAGAAGCTCGGGCGGCGGCGCGAAGGGCACGAGAGCATCGGCTAGCGAGAGGACGCGATACGCCCCGTCTTCGGCCCGCCAGCGCGTGACGAGCCGGTCGAAGCGTTTCCAGTCGACGCGCGGCTCGGAGTATAAACAAAGGTTATAGACGTCGGCGAGCTCGCGCACGCCTACTTTGAAAAAGGGCAGGTGGATGCACAGGTGAAGCAGGTTCTCCTCCCACGACATCCGAAACGCCGGCGCGCCGAACACAGTGGCGGGCGCGCGGGCGCGCCAGATCTCGTCGTGGTCGGGTTTCCATACCGAGTAGGGCGAGGTGAGGCCCCAGTGGATGCCGACCATGCATCTGAGGTCGGGGCTCACGAAGGGCGGGCAGTGGTGCGAGTCGTCCTCGAACTCGTTTTTCCCGAGCAGCAGGCCCACGCTCGAAAAACCGAGCGTCCTCAGGATGTCGGCGAGCTTCGGGGCGTCCTCGCGCTTCACGAGCACGTCGACGTCGTTCATCTTCTTGTAGGCGGGGTCGCCGTAGAGCACCGACCCGAGCAGCCCGCCCTTCAAGACGATGACCTCGACGCTCTTTTCGGCGGCAGCCTCCAGGAAGCGGCCGGCCCATTCGGCGCGAGCCCGGGCGGCCTCGAGCAGCGACTTCTCGAGCTCGCGCCGCGCGTCGGTCTCTGGCGCGGCGATGCCCAGCTCGCGCAGGCGCTTGAGCGTCAGGATGAGCGCCGAGTTGCGCGTGGTCAGCTCGAAAAAGGCGCTCCAGTCGACGCCGCGCGCGGCGAGCGCCAGGGCGCGTCGCTTATCCTGTTCCCCGGGTCGGGAAAGATTGAGCAGGCAAAGAAGTTCGGCATCTTCCGGGCGTATCACCACCAGACTTTATGCTAGGATAGGG
This sequence comes from Deltaproteobacteria bacterium, assembly GCA_016194795.1. Taxonomy (GTDB): domain Bacteria; phylum Bdellovibrionota; class UBA1018; order UBA1018; family UBA923; genus JACQAX01. The sequence continues at coordinate 4,778 of JACQAX010000007.1, forward strand.
ACGATGGAAAGCCTTGATCCCGAGGCGTTGGGCGACCTTTACGCCGAGAGCGTCCGCCCGCGCGTCGCGCGTCTTCTCAAAGTGCTGAAGCTCGACGTCGTGTACACGCGCGCCGAGGGCGATCGCATGGAGTACAGCGACGGCAAGACCACGCGTTCGGTGATCGACATGCTCGGGGGCTTCGGCTCGACGCTGCTGGGCCACAACAACCCCGAGCTCGTGCAGGCCCTCAAGGGCACGCTCGACGCCGGGCTGCCCGTGCACGCGCAGGCCTCGATTCGCACGGGGGCGGCGTTCGTCGCCGAGAAGCTCAACCACCTGATGCGCACCCACGGCGGCGACCGCCGCCCGTTCATCGTCACTCTTTGCAACTCGGGCGCCGAGGCCGTCGAAGCCGCGCTCAAGCACGCCCTCATGGAGTGGAACGAGCGCCGGCGCGCGCTCATCGAAAAGCTCGAGCTCCTGCGCTCGGAGCCCGGCTCCGACGAGCGACGCATCGACTCGTTCATCGAGAAGCTGCTGGCGCTCCAGCCGGCCGTGGTCGCGGTGCAGGGGAGCTTCCACGGAAAAACGAGGATCTCGAGTCGGCGCGCCGCGAGCTCGACGAGTGCATCGCCCGCTCGCCGCTCGCGGGCGTGCCCGGGTTCAGCTCGGTGGCGGCCGTGCTTTTCGAAGCGGTGCAGGGCGAGGGCGGAATCCAGTGCCTGACGCCGGAGTTCGCCGGCGTGCTTGCCACCGTCGCCCGCGAGCACTCGGCGCCGCTCGTCGCCGACGAGATCCAGTGCGGGCTTTTTCGCACGGGCAGCTTTCTTGCCGCCCACGCGCTCGGCGTGAAGCCCGACTACGTCCTGCTCGGGAAAAGCCTCGGCGGCGGCCTGGCCAAGATCTCGGCGCTGCTTGTCGCCACCGAGCGCTATAACGAGAAGTTCGGCTTCGTCCACACGTCCACCTTCGCCGAGGACGAGCTTTCCTCGCGAGTGGCCCTGAAGACGCTCGAGGTGCTCGAGCGCGACGCCGGCCGCATCCGCGAGAGCGGCGCGCGCTTCGAGCAGGCGATCCGCGAGGGCGTGGCCGCGATCCAGAAAAAATATCCCGGCGTGCTCAATGGCTCGCGCGGGCGCGGCTTTCTCGTCGGCGTCGAGTTCAACTTCACCGACTCGTCCGAGATCCCGACGATCATCCACACGATCCACCAGGCGGGCTTCGCCGGCTACATCTACACGAGCTTTTTGCTCAATCGCCACGGCATCCGCGTCGGCGTCACCCTCAGCCGGCCCGACACGCTGAGGCTCGAGCCGAGCGCGCTGATCCAGCCCGAGAGCGTCGCCCGCTTTCTCGAGGCCCTCGAAGACCTGTGCCGCCTGATCCACGCGCGCAAGCTCGTCGACCTGACCCGGCACTTCTGGAACCAGGAGTTCACGCCGCGCGTGCTCGACACCGTCTCGCCGGTGCGCTACCCCGCCGTGCGTTCGCGGGAGAAGCTGCGCAAGGTGGGCTTTCTGTGCCACCTCATCGACGACCTGCACGTGAAGCTCATGGACCCGTTTCTGCGCAACATCGGCGAAGAGGCGCGAAACCGCTTCCAGACGAAGCTCGGCGCGATCGCCGGGCCGGTGCTTTTCCACGAGCAGCTGGTCGAGGGCGCGGGCGGGAAGCAGATCCACCTGCACTGCTACGGGGTTTATCTGCAGTCGAAGTTTTTCGAGAAGAGCCATCGCGCCGGCGACGGCCTGGCGATGCAGCAGGTGACGTCGATGGCCGAGCGCGCCGCGCGCGACGGCATGGACTTCGTGGGCCTGGGTCAGTACACGAGCATCGTCTCGCGAAACGGCCTGCTGCTCCGTCGCACGGGGCTCAACCTTACGACGGGCAATGGCCTTACGGCGGGTTACGCTTACCAGGCGCTCGTCCAGGCCGCGCGCGACACGGGCCGCGAGCTCTCCGAGCTGCGCATCGGCGTGGTCGGCGCCGCGGGCAACATCTGCTGCGCGCTCACCCAGGTGATCGCCGACAAGGCGCGCGAGGTGCTGCTCGTCTTCCGCGAAGGCACCGAAGAGAGCCAGCGCGCCAAGGACACTCATAAGGCGATCGTCATGGGCTCGTCGATCGATCCCGCGCGCCTTTCGTCGTCGGGCAGGATCGCCGACCTGAAAGACTGCGACGTCGTCGTCATGGGCACGAGCTCGGCCGAGAGCGTGCTCTTTCCCGAGCATTTGAAAGAGAACGCGATCGTCCTCGACGTCTCGGTGCCCAGCAACATCGACGAGCGCGTCTACAAAGAGCGCCCTGACGTGAAGTGCTACCACGGCGGCCGCGCCAAGCTTCCGCTGGGCCAGAACCTGCGCTCCGACTGGCTGCCGGCGCCCGTGGGCGAAACTTACGCATGCCTGGGCGAGACCATCTGCGGCGGGCTCGTCGGCCACGCGGGCCATCTCTCGTATGGCGTGCTCACCAAGGCGACGGTGCTTCGGACGCTCGAGCTCGCCAAGCAGGTGGGCATGGAGATGGGTACCCTCAGAAGAGTGACGCGCGCATGACGAAGCTCGTTTTTCTCGGCGAGAAAGAGCGCTCGGGCGCCGTGCTCGGAGGAAAAGCGCAGGTGCTCGACCAGCTCGCGCGCGAGGGCTATCCGGTTCCGCCGGGGTTCGTCGTGGGTACTGACGTTTCGCTCGACGCGCTCGATGACGCCGCGCTGGGCGAGGCGATCGGGCGGATCGGCGGTTTTCCGGTGGCCGTGCGCTCGAGCGGGACGATGGAGGATCTCGCCACGGCGAGCTTCGCCGGCCAGTACGTCACCTTTCTCGAGGTGTCGGGTCTCGACGTGCTTCGAAAAAGCATCGAGGGCTGCCGCGACTCGGTCCGCTCGCCCCAGGCGCGCTCCTATCTCGCCTCGAAGAAAATCGATCCCAGCCTCGCCACGATGTGCGTGCTCGTTCAGCGCATGGTCGACGCTCGGACGGCCGGCGTGTGCTTCTCGATTCACCCGCTCTCGGGTCGCGAAGACCACGCGCTCATCGAATGCTGCGAAGGCCTGGGTGAAAAGCTCGTCTCGGGCCACATCTCGCCCGCGCGCTACGTCGCCGACCTGCGCAGCGGAAAAATCCTGACCGAAGACGTTCCCGAAGAGGCGGGCCCCGGCGCGCGTCTCTCGCCCGGCGAGGCCAGGCAGCTGACCGCCTGCGCGCTCCGGCTGCAGGCGCGCTACGGCCAGCCCCAGGACATCGAGTGGGCGATCGACCGGAAGGGAACGCTCCACGTGCTGCAGTCGCGCCCGGTGACGAGCGTCCAGTGGCGCGACGACGTCGAAGAGTACACCAACGCCGACTTCAAGGACGGCGGCGTCTCGGCGCGCGTCTGTGCCCCGCTCATGTACACGCTGTATCGCGATGCCATGCAGGAGTCGATGCCGGCCTATCTCAAGGCGATCAAGCTCATCCCGCGCTCGTCGCGCGACACGTACATCGACTGTTTCTATGGCCGTCCGTACTGGAACGCGAGCGCCATCAAGCGCGCGCTCGCCAAGGTGCCGGGCTTCGACGAGAAGAGCTTCGACCACGATCTGGGCATCCAGAAAGACTACGGCGCCGGCGGGCCCAAGAAGGTGCCGACGAACGTGCGCACGATCCTGCCCGCGCTGCCCGTGGCGCTTGCGCTCGAGAAGAACTACAAGCTCCAGCTCGCGCGCGCGCGCGCGTACGGCCCGGCTTTTCTCGAAACCGAGAAGCGCTACCTCACGCAGGCGCTCGACCGCGTCGACGACCGGCGCTTCTTCGAGCTGCTCGTCGAGGTGCTCGACCTGCATCAGCGCACCGAGTTCGACTACTTCACGACGATCTACAACAACTCCAACGCCCAAGCCGACTTCAAGAAGGCCGTCGAGGGCGTCTCGAAGGCGATCGGCCGCGAGGTCTCGCTCGTGAAGCTCATGGCGGGGCTCGCCGAGGTCAGCCACATGAAGATCCAGGACGGGCTCATCCGTCTCTACGAGCTGGCGGCCTCGGGCGGCGTCGAGAGCGCCGAATGGAAGCTCGCGCTCGACGCGTTTCTCTCCGAAAACTACTTCCACGGCGACTCGGAGCTCGACCTCACCGTTCCGCGCTGGGGCGAGACGCCCGAGCGCGTGCGCACGATCGTCTCGGAGATGCGCGCCTCCGGCCACAAGCCGCGCGATCCGTCCGACACCGTGCGCTCGCAGCACGAGGCGTTTCTCGCCGAGAAGCGCGACGTGCTCGCGCGCCTCGAGGCGAGCTTCGCGCTCAAGCTGCGGCATCGGGGCGGCTTTCTCAAGCAGCTCGAGCGTTCGCGCGCGTTTCTCGTCGCGCGCGAGACGATGCGCGAGTACTCGACGCGCTCGTACCATCTGGTGCGGCGCTACGCGCTCGAGCTCGGGCGACGCTGGGAGCGTCTTGGCGTGCTCGAGACGAGCGACGACGCGTTCATGACCACGACCGACGAGATTCGCTCGTGGGTCGGCGGCAAAGCCGCCGACGCCGAGGTGCGCGCCAACGTCTCGCACCGCAAGCTCATGTATCTCGGTTACCGCAAGTTCACGCCGCCCGACGAGCTCGGCGGAAGCGTCACCCAGCGCGCCGCCGACAGCTACGTGGCGAGCTCGGGCGCGGGCAATCTCGTGCTGCGCGGGACGGGCTGCAGCCCGGGCGTCGTCGAGGGAAAAGTGCGGCTCGTCGCCGAGCTCTCCGAGGCGGGGCAGCTGCAGAAGGGCGAGATCCTCGTCACGCGTTTCACCGATCCCGGCTGGACTCCCGTGCTCGGCGTGGCGAGCGGAGTCGTCACCGAAGTCGGCGGGCTTCTCTCGCACGCGGCCGTCATCGGGCGCGAGTACGGCATTCCGGCGGTACTGAATATTCGCGGCGCGACCCAGGCCCTGAAGACCGGCCAACGCGTTCGCATCGACGGTCAGGCCGGAACAGTCGAAGTTCTCGGCACCTAGCCATTTTGGAACCAGGACACGACGCGGACGCTCCAGGACACGATACTTTTTGCCTCGCGTTAAAATACCGACACGTGCATGAATTCCATGTGATATATTGGGGGCGGGGATGGATCAGGGGTTCGGTAGCAGTACTACTGCCAACATGGAAAGTTTAGAAGTCGACTCGGCGTCCAGCGCCGAGAATTTCTCGCTTCAACACTTCATTCGCTCGTCGGGCGACACCTTGCTCGATCGCGTGAAGCCGTTTTCGGATTACCTGCGCGAGACCACCGGACGCGGTTACGCGCTCTACGCCCGCGAGATCGTCGGCCCGACCGGCCCGCGCGTTCAGGTGAAAGACACGATCACCGGCACCACGCGCTCGATGATCATGATGGGCTCGAACAACTACCTCGGGCTTGCCGGCCATCCGAAAGTGAAGGAAGCGTCGAAGGCCGCCATCGATCGCTGCGGCGTCGGCATGGGCGGCCCGCCGCTGCTCAACGGAAACTCCTCCCTGCATCGCGAGCTCGAGCTCAAGCTCGCCGCGCTCAAGGGCAAGGAAGACGCGCTCATGTTCGCGAGCGGTTTCCAAGCCAATCTGGGCTGGGTCACGTCGCTTCTTCGCGCCAACGACGTGCTCCTCTGCGACGAGCTCCACCACGCGAGCCTGTTCGATGGCCTGCGGCTCGCGCGCGCCACGAGCCGCATCCAGCCGCGCCTGTTCCGCCACAACGACGCCGACCATCTCGAGGCGCTGCTTAAGGTGTCGCGCGCCAAGCTCGCGGCCGACGCGCAGATTTTCGTTGCCGTCGAAGGCGTGTACTCGATGGACGGCGACCTTTCTCCGCTGCGTGACATC
>JACQAX010000126.1 GCA_016194795.1 Deltaproteobacteria bacterium
GACGTCGCCCGAGTCTTTAAGATATTGTTTCAGACGCGGCAGAACGAGCTTGAGCGAGATGAACGAAACGTCCACGCAGACGAAATCGACCGCTTCGCTCAGAAGCTCCGGCGGCGCGGTACGCATGTTCACGTTCTCCATCGAAACCACGCGCGGGTCGTTGCGCAGCTTCCAGCTCAGCTGGTTGGTTCCCACGTCGACGGCGAAGACTTTGGCCGCTCCGCGCTCGAGACAGACCTGCGTGAACCCACCGGTCGACGCACCGACATCGAGGCAAATTTTACCTTCGAGGCGCACCTCGAACTTCTCGAGGGCGCCCAGCAGCTTATACGCGCCTCTTGAAACGTACGGGTCGGCCTCGCCGCGCATCCGAAGCTGCGTGTCGACGTCGATTTTCATGCCGGGTTTTTCCAGAAGTCGATCGCCCGAAAGAATCTGACCGGCCAGAATCAGCGCTTGGGCGCGTTCACGACTATCGGCCAGGCCCTGCCGCACGACCAGAACGTCGAGCCTCACCTTCCGCTCGGCGGTCATTTCAGAAGCTCTTCGAGGACGCTCACGAGCTGCGGCAACGAGACGCCGGCGTCCTCGCGCTGCTCTTCGACCTCGGCGTGCTTGATGAAGCGATCGGGAACCCCCAGTAGCCGCACGCGCGGTGGGAGCGCGATGTTCCCAACGAGGGCCGCCTCGACGAGAGCGCTCCCGAAGCCACCCGCGACGGCCCCGTCTTCGAGTGTCAGCAACGCATGGGCGCCCGCCAGGGTGCTCGCGAGCGTCTCGACGTCGATCGGCTTGGCAAAACGCGCATCGACGAGGGTGATTCGTTTTCGGGCCTTGGCATCGAGCGCGGCAAGCGCCTTTTCGGCCCAGCCAAAGGCCGTTCCCAGCGCCCAGACGGCTACCAGTTGGTCCGTGCCGGTCGTCGCGACGCGAGCGCGACCCCAAGCGGTCGGCTTAAAGGGGCTTCCCGCGGACGGAGCCGTTCCCCTCGGATATCGAACGGCCTTCAGGCCGGGTTCGCCGAATGCGGCCTGCAGCATGAGCGCAAGATCCTCGGCGCAGGAGGGCGCACCGATGGCGACGCCCGGAATGCCACGAAGGATCGGAATGTCGAAGAGACCATGGTGCGTCGGCCCGTCGGCTCCCACAAGCCCGGCCCGATCGACCGCCAGAACGACGTCGAGCTTCTGCAACGCGATGTCGTGGATGACCGAGTCGACGGCACGCTGAAGAAACGTCGAGTAGATCGCCACGACGGGTTTGAGGCGCTGGGTCGCGAGCCCGGCCGCGAACACGAGCGCATGCGGCTCGGCGATTCCCACGTCGTAGAATCTGTCGGGGTGCTCTTTGGCGAATCCGACGAGGCCGGTCCCCTCGGACATCGCCGCGGTGATCGCCACGATGCTCTTGTCGGAGCACGCCAGGCGCGCCAGCTCGCGCCCGAAAACCTGCGAATAAGTCGCCGCACCGGGTTTCGACTCCGCCTTGCCGGTCAGCTTGTCGAAAGGGCCCACGCCGTGGAACTTCACCGGCTCGTTTTCGGCCGGAGCGAAGCCCTTCCCCTTTTTGGTCAGCACGTGCACCACGCGGACGCGACCGAGCGGCTCCGCTTTGACTTTGCGGAGCTCGGCGCGCATCGCCTCGATGTCGTGGCCGTCGAGCGGGCCTTCGTAGGCGAAACCCAGCGACTCGAAAAATTTGCGCGGCTCCCGCTCGGCGCCGAAGGCCCAGCGGTCGAGCGCCCCTACGTTGGCGCTGATGGAAAGGTTGTTGTCGTTGACGATGACGAGAAGGCGAGGTTCGGCGCAAGCGCCGGCTTGGTTCAACGCCTCGAACGCCAGGCCCGCGGTAAGGCCGCCATCGCCGATCACCGCCACCGTCCAGCTGTCGTCGCCACGGAGCCGTTTCGCCTCGGCGATGCCGAGCGCGGCCGAGATCGACGTGCTGCTATGTCCGGCCCCGAAAACGTCGTGCTCGCTTTCGTCGCGCGAGGTGAAGCCGCTGATGCCGCCCTTTTTCCTGAGCGAGCCGAAGTCGGCGTCGCGTCCGGTGAGCAGCTTGTGCGCGTAGCTCTGGTGACCGACGTCCCAGACCAGCGAGTCGCGAGGCGTCTCGAACTCCTCATGGAGCGCCAAAGTGAGCTCGACGGCGCCCAGGCTCGCGCCGATGTGGCCACCGTTCTGCGCACACACGTCGATGATGCGGTGGCGCAGCTCTGCCGCCTTCGCGGTGAGATCCATCACGGCTGATTGAGCGGCTTCGTCTCCACGCCCTGGGGCGTGACGCGCGAAAGGATCTCGATGCGCTTTTCAGCGTCGCTCAGCTTCGAGTGGCAGGCGCGCGTCAGCGCCACGCCTTCTTCAAAAAGCTTCAGCGAGTCTTCGAGCGCCCCATCCCCTTGCTCAAGGGTTTTGACGATTTCGGCGAGGCGTTTGAGCGCATCCTCGAGCCGGACTTCGGCGGTTTTTTCAGCCATAGCTCACGTATAGCACCCGGTCCGATGGCGGGCAAGAAATGCCGCCCCGGCAAAAGATACATGCATTTTCATGGGCCTGTTTCACCGATAGATCTACTGTGGAGCGTGTAACCTCTCTTTATTCCCGTAGCTGCCTTCGCATCCTGCAACTTCTCGGAGTTGCAGTGCTTTGCCTCGGCATGGTGCCGCAGGAGCCGCAGGCCACGTCGCACAAGCAGGTTCCCTCCGACGAGCCTTCTCCCGCGGAGCGTGCCGCGGCCACCGACGCCCACTACCTCAATATCCCGGTTTCCCGCCTTAGCGAGCTGCTGGACGACCCGAAGCACCGCGTGTCGCCGGCCTTTCACGTCCCCGAGGAGCTCAAGCCGGTGGTCGGCTTCTGGCTCAAGGTTTACGCGAAGTACTCGTTGTATCAGACGCTCGTCTACGATCGGAACCACCAGGAAATCGTTTACGAGGTCATCGACAGCCGAGAGCTCTTCCAAAAGGGCCTCTCGCCCGTCGCCCTCGAAGTCACGTCGAAGAACCGCATCAAACGGGTGCTTGCCTCCTACAAGGCGGCGATGCACACCCTCGCGCGCAATCCCAAGGCACGCTTCCCCACGGGAACGGCCGGGGCCAATCTCATCCGTCTGTGGGGCCGTCGCAACTCGCGCGAATGGAAACAGATCGAGGCCGGCATTCGGACCCAGCCGGGGCAGCGCGACCGCATCATGCAGGGCCTGGCCGCGGCCGATCCCTTCATTCCCGCGATGGAGGCGATTTTCCGGAAGTTCGCGATCCCGATCGAGATCACCCGCCTGCCGCTCGTCGAGTCTTCGTTCGTGCTCGAAGCCAAGTCGAAGGCCGCGGCCGTCGGGGTATGGCAATTTCTAGAGCGTTCGGCGACTGGCGACGACCTCGTCGTCGACAGCGACAACGAGATCGACGAGCGCCTTTCCCCGATCAAGTCGACGGCCGCCGCGGCGAAAATGTTTCGCCGCAACTATCGGCTGCTGCACGACTGGGGTCTCGCGATCATCGCCTACAACCACGGGCCGAAAAACCTCGTTCCCATCCGTGACCGCTACGGCGGCAAGAATATCGTGAAGCTGCTCCAGAAAACGAGCAACACGCCCTTGGGCTACGCGAGCCGCAACTACTACGCCGAGTTTCTCGCGCTCCTCCATGCCGAGCGTTATCGCGACGAGATCTACGGGTTCATTCCGCAACATCATCCCGACGCGATCAGCATCGTGAAGCTCAAGGCCCCGGCCAGCGTCTTTCAGATCGCGGCGATGTACAACATCTCGATCCACGAGCTCCGCACTTTCAACCCGGACATTTTCAATCCTCGCCGCAAGCTCCCGGCCGGGACGCGCGTCGTTCTCCCTCGCAAGCACGGTGAAAGCATCGTGCTGGCCCCCTCGCTGCGCCCCAACGAGCTTCCGGCTCCCACGCGCGGCGACGGCGGAGAGGCCGAGCGCGGAATCGCGTCCGAGGAAGAGTTCATCGAGTACGTGAAATAGTCACTGCACGTAGGCGTTGACGGTGCTCGCCGACGTGAAGATCGGCCAGTAGGAAAGCGTTCGGCCGTTGCTGTCGAAGGCCTGGATGTAAGAGATGCCCTCAGGCGTGTTGATGATCCCGAAGTTGCCGTTGGTCGACGTCCGGTCGCGCTGCGCATTGATCACGCCGTCGGCGTCGAAGTAGTAGTCGTTGCCTCGCCCGCCGTTGTCGGGCTGGGTCTCTTCAGGCCCCCAGAGCTGCATCTTCACCGGCTGGTTGAAGCTCGCGTGTCCGACGATCACGCCCGTGCTCGGGCTGAGGCGCGTCCCGGCGTCGGCGGCGATCCCGTCGACATGCGCCGCCGGGAAGACGTAGATCGAGTGTTCCGGCTCGTCCGCGCCGGAGCATGCGTAGTCGACGCGATTTCGGTAAAAGCCGGTTTTTTCCACCTGTACGTAGTTGAGGCTCGAGCAGTCGACGTAAAGCGGGCCGAGAACGAAGCGGCCGTCGCTCGCGGACATGGCCGTCTTCTGGCTGCCCAGCAGCTGAATCTGCGCGCCGTCGACGGCGGCACCGTTCGCGGTGGCGTTGAAGATGCGGCCGCGAACGAATGACTGTGCCCCGAGGCTGAACTTGCGGACGATCCCCTCGTGTTGGCCCACGTAGACGACGTGCGGAGCGCGCTCGCGTCCGAGCGCGTCGGTGACGGTCACCAGATATGTTCCCGGAGCGAGATTGAGCAGCATGAACTGGCCGCGCGCGCCCGTCGTGGCCAGCTCACGGTTCGGAATTCCGTTGTCGTCGACGTAGATCGGCGAGACCGGAGCGCCGCCGGCCACCTCGACCTTGAGCCCGTCGACCTGCTCGCCGGCGGGCGACACGAGCTCGCCGTACACGAATGCGCCGTTGCTCGCCTTCGGGTCGCCGACGGCGATGGAGCTCAGCGCGAGCGAGCTTTCCGAGACGAGCTCGATGCTCGAGGGTGCGTTTTTGCGAAGCTCGACCTCACGCTTGAGGTAGCTCTCTTTCGTGACAATCACCGGCAGGATTCCCGCGATCGAGATGTCCTTGAACTTGA
>JACQAX010000008.1 GCA_016194795.1 Deltaproteobacteria bacterium
TCGGCTATCCGGCGTGCCCGCGCCTCGACGACCAGGCGCTGCTCTGGGGCTTGCTCAAGCCCGACGAGATCGGCGTGCAGCTCACCGACGGCTTCATGATGGATCCAGAGGCGAGCGTCTCGGCGATCGTCTTCCACCACCCCCAGGCCACCTACTTCTCGGTCGGCCACCGCGGAGCCGGCGATGAAAACCGTCAAGGCTGAGCCGCCTTCACGCGACGCGCGCGCGCAGCCCAGCTGCGCGACGACCATGATCGGCAGCGTCCCCCACCACAACATCGACGCCGCGCTCGCCTTCGCGTTTCAGGTCGACGTCCCTTTCCTGCCGCAGATTCCAATGAGAAACCCCTGGGAGTTCATGATCGCCCAGGCGCTCGAAGGCCTGCCCGGCCTCACCGCCGAGAAAGACGGCGCCGTCCAGCTCGACATCGACGTCTGGGCCGGCAGGTCGCACGCGCTCAACGAGCGCCTGCTCTCGGCCTTCTCGGCGATGGGCGCGCGGCAAGACGCCTTCGCGTCGTTCGAGCCTTCGGCGGCGACCTCCAGCAGCTGGCAGCCTTTTCTCTGGGATCTCGAGGAGGGCGGACACCGGATCGCCAAGATCCAGATCGCCGGCCCGCTCACCGCGCAGTGGGTGCTGCGCCTGAGCGACGGCTCGAGCATCGCCAAGCACGGCGACGTGAGCTCGCAGATCTATCGGCTCGTCCTCGCGCGCGCGCTCGCGATGGCGCGCCGGCTTCAGAGCGGCGGGATCCAGCCGATCCTCTTTCTCGACGAGCCCGGTCTCTACGGGTTCATGGCGTCCGACCCGCGCCACATGCTGGCGCTGCAAGAGCTGCGAATCGTGGTGCAGGCACTGCGCAAGGAGAACGTTCTCGTGGGCCTCCATTGCTGCAGCAACACCGACTGGAGCGCGGTGCTGGGCCTGGGGCTGAGCTTCGTCTCGTTGGACGTCGAGCTCTCGCTCGACAGCATCCTTCAGCAGCACGCGGACGCGCTCGAGAAGTTCCTGCGCGACGGCGGCCGGCTCTCGCTTGGCGTCGTGCCCACGGCGAAGCAGGGCGACCACGCGACGATCGACCCCGGCGCGCTCTTCGAGCGCCTGCTCGACAAGCTCGGAAAGGCCCCGCTCAGCCGCGACCCGAAGCTCGTGCGCGAAACGCTCCGGAACGCGCTGTTCACGCCGGCCTGCGGGCTCGCGCTCAATACGGCGGCCGAGGCCGAAGCGGTGCTCGCGACGCTGGGCGAATTCAGCCGTCTCGCGCGGCGCAACCTCGACTGAAGCTCAGAGCGGAAGCTTGCCGAAACCCGAGTCGCCGAACTCCCGCTTGAGGCGCTCGACGATTTCCGCCGCGCGGGCGCGGTTGCGCTCGGCGCCCGACGCATTGAGGGCGGCGGCCGGCTCGGCGTATTCCTTCGCCTGCAGCAGCAGGATGAGCGGGTTCCGCGAGTCGAGCTCGGCCGCTTTCGAGAGCTGCCAGAGCGCGCCCTTATGGGCGCCGGACTCGCGCAGCAGCGTGGCGAAGAGCAGATGGGCCATCGCCGCGTCGCCCGCCTCGAGGCGCGTGCGCAGCAGCCCCTGCATCGCGAACTCGAAGTTCTGGGCGGCGACCGCGGCGAAGTCGGCCTTGACCCGGGCGTCGAAGACGCGCGGGTGCAGGCGGGCATACGAGCGCCGGAACGCCGCGAGCGCGTCGTCGTAGTTGCCGCGCGCGAGGCTGTCGAGCGTCAGCAGGCGGTTGGCTTCGGGATCGACGCGGTCGATCTTGAGCGCCTTGTCCATGCTCTCGACCCACTCGTCGCTCTTGCCCGCGCGCTCGAGCGTCGCGCGCGCCGACCAGAGCGCCGCGGCCTCGGCATACTTGTCGGGGTCCGTCAGCGCCGTGGCCTGCTCGATGCCGTAGGCGATGGCGGCGTCTCCCAGCTTCCCGAGCGAGAGCAGCGCCTTGGCGATCACGAGAGCCGAGGCGATCTGGACGCGCGAGTCGTCCTCGAAGGTCGCCTTCACGGCCGGCTCGAAGCGCTTGCGGAAATCGTCGAGCGTGACCTTGCCCAGACGCGCCTCCACGGCGAGACGGTCGAGGGCGACCAGCGGATGGTCGGGGTTCGCCGCCGCGGCATCCTCGGCGACTTTGAGGGCGCCCGCGTCGTCGCCCATCGCCTCGAGGGCTTCGCCGAGAACGTGCGCCGTCGAAACCGTCGTGTCGGACGGCAGCGCCGCGCGCAGCCGCTGGACGGCGCGGTCATACAGCCGGAAACCGAAGTACTGGCGCCACATCGTCGAAGCGTCCTGCGTTTCGAGGCGGACGAGAGTGGCGCGCAGCTCGCTCGAGCCCAGGTCGGGCGCCAGCGTCGCCGACGGCGCCGCGAGCTCGAGGCTCTGCTGGAAGAGGACGCGCCCGGCGAAGAAGGTGTCGGTGTCGCTCGTCTTGAGGGCCTGATCGATCTCGGACACCGCGTCCTCGTAGCGTCCCGCGAAGAAAAGGGCGTAAGCCAGGTTGTTGTGGGCGTAATACAGCGACTGCCCCGTCGCGATGGCCTTGCGAAGCTCGTCGATCGCCGTCGCCACGCGCATGCGCGCGTAGGCGATGTTCGCCAGCCAGAAGCGCGCGTCGGCGGTCGGCCGGGGAGAGGTCGTGAGCGTGAGCGCGAGCCGCAGCTCCGACTCGGCGGAGGTGTACTCGTTCTTCCTCGCCTTCGCGATCCCGATCAGGACGTGGAAGAGCGCCGGATAGTCGCCGTTCTTGGGAGCGATCCGCAGGCCTTCGGTCGCGAGACGGATCGCCTCGTCGAAATCACCGGCCGTGATCGTGCGATCGGCCAGGAGGCGAAGCATGTCGTAATGGATGAACATGTTCACGTGCTTCGTGGTCGGCAACGTCGCCGCGCCGGCGCTTTGCGAGCTCTCGAGCTGCTTCTTCTCGTCGGCGACGAGCGCGAGCCCCTCGCGCAGCTGCTCGACGGCCTTCTTGTCGTCGTCGAGGCGCCCATGGAGGATGGCCAGCCAGTAGTCGCGCACCACCGGATCGGCGTTCGTCTTCGAGGCGTCGGGCCCCTCGAGGAGGCGGACGGCCTCTTCGTAATAGCGGGGATTCCCGCGCGTGATGTCTCCCATGTGGAGGAGCGCGGTCACGCGACGCGTGTCGCCGGCGGGCACCGCGCTGTACTCGATGATCGCTCGCTGCAGGCAGCCCTGGCGCGTCTGGCCGGGGCATTGCTTCTCGGAACGCGCCAGCCCTTCCCAGACCAGGCCGAGCTGGAGGCGGAACTCGGGGCTGTCCTTCGTCTGCGCGAGCACGTCCTGGACGTAGCGCTTGGCGCCCGCGTAGTCGCCCTGCGCGAGCAGCGACGTCGAGAGCACGGCCTTCGCCATGAGATGGTACGGCTGCAGCTCGAGCGCTTTGCGGGCGTTGTCGATCGCTTCGGCGTGCCGCTCCTGCTGCTGGAAGATCACGGCCAGACGACCGTACGCGGCGGCCTTGTCGACCTTCGACTGCGCGATGCGCACGGCTTCCTGGAGCATCGACGCCGCCGCGTCGTAGCTCGAGGCATCGATGAGCTGGTCGGTGACCTCGAAAAGCCTCTGGAGGCGCTGCGTGCCGCCGGTCTTGTAAGCCTCGAGGTAGTAGCGCTCGGCGCTCGCCTTGTCCTGCTTCTGCTCGTACGCGAAGCCGATCTGAAACAGCACCTCGGGGTTCTTCTCGGTGACGAGGTCGTTGAGCTTCTTGTAATGCTCGATGGCGGCGTCGAAGTTGCCGAGCTCGGCGCCAAGGCGTGCCAGCATCGTCTGGGCGTCGGCGCCTTGGCCCTGAGCGGCGGCGTCGGCCTTGTTGAACCAGGCCAGCGCCTCGTCGCGATTGAGACGATAGTAGGCGATGAGCCCGAGGCGCATCGCGGCCTGGTACTGCACGACCGGCAACTTGGACTCCACGCCGCTGTCGTACGCGGATTTGGCGTGGGCAGCCGAGGCATCGTAGAAACCCGCCGCGTCCTCGGCGACCGAGATCTTGAGGTACATCTCGGCGACGCCCGGTGCGGACGCGCGCTGCGCGTCGAGGAGCTCGCCCGCGCGCTTGAGCTCGCCGGCATCTTTAAGGAGCATTCCGAGGCGGTAATGGGCCGAGACGTAGCCGGGATTCGCCGCGATGATCGCGCGGTACTGCGCCGCCGCGCCGTCATTGTTCTTCAGGCCTTCGTAAGCCACGCCGAGCGCGATTCTCATGTCGAGCTGGAGCATCGACGACGAGCCGACCGAGTCGGCGAGCAGCGCCGCCGTCTCGCCGAAGCGACCGAGGTCGTTGAGCACGATCGCCTCGCGAAAGCGGGCGGTACCGTAGTCGGGACGAAGCTCGAGGGCCTTGCGATACGCCGCGAGCGCCGCTTCGGGCTGCCCGTTGTTCTCGCGCGCCAGGGCGAGATGGAACCAGAACTGCTCGAGCTTCGCGACGTCCTCTTTCGCGACCACCGACTCGAGGAGCGGGAGCGCGTCCTTGTACAGCTCGAGCTGGCTGAGCGAGCGCCCCAGCACGTAAGTCACCTTGAAGTCGTCGGGCCGGAGCTCGTGCAGCCGCTGGAGGAAGTCGGCGGCAAAACCGATCATCTCGAGATCGAGGTACGAGTTCACGATCTCGGTCAGCGCGTCGGCGTTGTCGCGAGTCAGCGCGAGGAGCGCCCGCCCGTGCTGCTGGGCGACCGCGTCGCGCCCGAGGAGATACGCGAGGATCGAGAGCCGGAAATGCACGTACGAGTCGTTCGGCTTGAGCTCGTCGGCTTTCGCGTAGGCGTCGGCGGCGCTTTCAGCCGCGCTCTTGTCGAGCAGCCCTTCCTGACGCCGTTGCATCGCGATCGTGTAATGGATGTTGCCCACGCTAACGGCGGCGTAGACGTCCGACGGATCGAGCCGGCGCGCGAGCTCGAAGCAGACGAGGCTGCCGTTCGCGTCGCCGGTCTTCGCCAGCTCGTCGCCTTTGACCGTCGCCGCCCGCACGCGCTCGGCGTCGCTGCCGGTCGTGTCGCAGGTGAACGCGTCGGCGCGCGCGACGGAGGAAGTGAGCACAAGAACAGCGAGGGTGGAGAGCAGCAGCTTCATGGCGCCTTCACCTCGTCGGATCTCGCGCCGAGCTCGAAAGAGTCGATCTTCTCGGGCCAGCAGCGAACCTTGTCGTCGAAAGTCGTGGCGCACGCCTGGAGCGCGCCCACCGCGATCTGGCGAGCCTTCAGGCCCGCCGGCATGTCGATGGCGCCGAACTCGCGCGAGCCCCAGCAGAGGACGTCGTCCGCCTCGTTGATCGCGCAGGCCTGCCAGGCGCCCACGGCGATCGCCTTGGCGCGCAGTCCCGGCGGCTGCGGGATCGCATCCGCGCCGAAGCTCGTCGCGCCCCAGCACTTCACGTGGTTGTCGGCGCCCGCGATGACGCACGAGAGAATCTCGCCCGCCGCCAGCGCTTTCGCCTCGATGATTCCCGCGGCTCCGCTGCGCTGCCCGAAGCGATCGTCGCCCCAGCAGTCCACGCGGCCGCTCAGGTTGATCGCGCACGTGTGCCACCGGCCGGCCGCGATCGCCTTGGCGCGATATGGCCCGTCGCCGGTCCCGTCGGGGCCGTTCTTCGACCACGGCTTGTCGGCCGCGCCCCAGCACAGCACTTCGCTGTCCTCGGTCAGCGCGCAGCCGTGCGTGTAGCCTGCCGCCACGGCCTTGACGTCCTTGATTCCCGCCGGCGCGCCGCTCACCTGGCCCTCGTCGTCGAGTCCCCAGCAGCTCAGGCGCGCGGGCTTTCCGTAAAGCGCGCAGTCGTGCCACATGCCTGAAGCAACGACGCTCACCGACGACAGGCTCGTCGGGCGCGGGAGCGCGTCCGACGGAATCATCCCCCAGCACGCGACGCGGCCGTCGCCGCCGATCGCGCACGAGCGCGCCTCACCGACGCTGAGCGAGCCGTTGGCGAGAAGCGCGAGCGGAGCGGGCAACGCGGCCGAAGCGGCGGCCGGCGAGCTCACGAGCGCATGGGCGCCCGAGCTCGCGGGCTGGGCGGGCGTTTTCCCAAGCATCTGCTCGGCGTTGCAGCCCGCTAGAAAGGCGAGAGCGAGCACACCGAGAGCGGCTCTGTGGTGGTGCGGGACGAGAAAAATCATGCGCCGGTAAGATACAATAATGTACTAATTTAGTCAACAATTACCGGCTCGCGAGATTTTATTTTATATATTTAAAATCAATCACTTAAAGGTTCGGCACAGCAGCGGAAGCCCGTGGAATAGTCCCAGTAGCGAGGCGAATGGGCCGTCGTCACGTAAAGACACCCCTCACGGTTGATCCGGGTATCGACGTAGAACCCGCCCCGGAAGGCCCCCTTCGCGTTCGACGTCCACTCGTGGAGGTTGCCCATGAGATCGTAGATCCCGTCTTCGCTCACGCATCTCGAAAAGCTTCCCGAACGCGCCACCGACTTTTCCAGCTGATTGATGCAGGCGTTGTCGAGATGCGAAAACGGTTTGGGATCGTGCGGAAAAAGCTCGACGGCCGGGTGCTGCGCCCGCGACTCGTTGCACGGCGGATCATTCGGCCCGGACCCGACAGGATAGCGCGCGCCACCGTACGGAAACTCCGTCCACTCACGGCCCCGGCACGCGCGAACCCATTCCTCGTCGGTGCAGAGGCGTTTACCCGCCTCGACGCACGCGGCCTGCGCCTGCTTGCCGCTGATGTACCCTTGCGGGACGGCGCCCGCCAGCGAGACGGCGCGTACCCGACGATCACCCGGGTTGTGGTACGGCGACCAGTACCAGGCTGAGCCGTCCGGACGCACCTCGAGCAGCGAACCCTCGTAGCGGTCGATGCAAAACCCGGCGACGCGCGCCATGCCGGTCGGGCAGCCCCCCGTCCCCGGCTCCTCCGACAAGCCCAGGTTCGGATTCAAAACGTCGTAAGGACCCGGCGGATGAAACGGATCGCACTTCGGCGACGGCGCGGCGACGCCCAGGCTCGCCTGCGCGAGCAAAAACACGGCAACGAACGACATGGCTTGAACCCCCCAAGATTTCCCCGGAAAAACCCCTAAACCAAGACGGCGCACCTGTCTACCGGCGAGAAGACTCTTGTGCTAGGGTGACCCGATGGTGACTTTTGCTTCACGGGTTTGGGGACTATTCGCGTTTTTCGCCGTGACTCCGCTTTGGGCGACGCCGCCGGCGCCGGTTTACGACGTGGCCAAAACCACGGCGCATTTCACGAGCCTTGGGTTCAGCTGCTCCGCCTTCGAGGAAGGCAAAGGGCTGTTCTGCAAGGGCAAGCTCGACGCCTCGGCGTATCCGGAACCGATCGTGCTCATCGTTCCGCCCGGCTACCGGGTCCACCACAATGCGCCGGTCGTGCTCTACCTGCACGGGCACCTCTCCGAAGGCGAAACCTTCGACTCGACGCTCGAGAAATACCGCTTCGACCAGATGTACGCGAAGACGAAGCGCCAGGCGATTCTCGTCATCCCGAGCAGCCTCGGGAAGTGCGATACCTTCAAAAGCCAGCTGCGCACCGACGCGGGCTTTCGCGCGCTGCTCGACGCCGTTTACAAGGCGCTCGCCGACTCCGGGCTCTCGGCCGCGCGCGAACCCGGCTCGATTCTCCTCACCGGCCACAGCGGCTCGTACTCGACGATCGAAAGCATCCTGACCAACGCCTGTGCCCCGAAGGCGACCTGCTACCGCTCGCACATCCGCACGATCGTGCTCTTCGAGAGCATCTACGGCGATGGCGACGGCTTCGTGCCCTTCGCGAAAGCGTCTCCACCGAACCGCTTCTACAGCGTCTTCCTGCCGCTCAAGAAGTCGAAGCACGGCCCGTGGAAGTGGACGGCCGCCGGCAACTTCTCGCTCTGGTCGCAGCTGAACCCGAGCGCCGATCCGGAGTCGTTTCTCGACTCGTGCCTGCCGCCGGGCGCGTCGGCCAAGACCGTGCTCGAGGCCATGGCCAAGGGCCCCGTTTTCATGCGCTCCGACGTCGACCACGAAGACACGGTGAAGAAATATTTCCCGCGCCTGCTGACCTGGCTGGAGTGAGCGCATGGGGCTGGTGCTTTCGATCGTGCTGCTCGTCGCCCCGCCGGCGACCACCCACCACTGGGCGCAGGTCTCGCTCGACCGCGCCGGGCGCCGCTACTGGCAGGCGCTCGCGCCCCGTTCGGTGTTCGAGATCAAGGATCCGCTCGAGCGCGACGCCGAGCTCCAGCGGCGCGTGCGCGACGCCGACGCCCGCGAGGCGAACGGCGGCGGCTGCCCTGCCGGCATGGTTCGCGTGAAAGGGCTGATGCCGGACTCGACCCAGGTCGTCGCGCGCCAGAACGCCGCCTGCGAGGACGCCGCCTGGCGGCCGCAGTACCTGTGCACGAAGTTCGACGAGCGCAAGCTCGCGCTCCCGCCCGCCCGGGCCAAACCCCTCGACACCTGCGTCGACCGCTACGAGTTCCCGAACGTCCCGGGCGAGTTTCCGGGCGTCCTGCTGTCGTTCGACGACGGCATGAAGATCTGCGCGTCGCAAGGCAAGCATCTCTGCACCGAGGACGAATGGACGTTCGCCTGCGAGGGCGAGCGGGCGCTCCCCTACCCGTACGGCTACTCGCGATACGTCGACCCGAGCTCGCGCTTCCCCGACCACGTCGTCCAGGGCGACGGCTGCAACATCGACGTCATCCGCCACGGCCTTCGCTTCGACCCGAAGCGCATGCTGAAAAACAAGTGGAGCGTCGAGGCGGTCGTCGAGATCGACCGCCTCTGGGCCGGCACGCGCGCCGGCGAGCGCGCGAAGTGCGTGAGCCCGTTCGGCGTGTACGACATCACCGGGAACGTCGAGGAGTGGGTCGACCGGTCGGGCTCGAGCCACCGCTCGGTGCTCAAGGGTGGCTACTGGTCACCCGTGGAGAGCCGCTGCCAGCCCGGCAACGCGTTCCACGGCCCCGGGCACGCCTACTACCAGACGGGTTTCCGCTGCTGCGCGCCCCCGCTCTAGGCTAGAAGACCACGGCCCCGCCGAGGCCGCCGCCCGAGCCGAGCGTGTCGGACACGAGCTTGCCCTCGTACAGCCAGCGCGAAACCGCGCGCGGCATCTCCTCGAGCTTGAAAAGCGCGGGCGCGTTTCCGCCAAGCGACTTGAGCGCGAGATCCTGGAAGCGCTTCTTCGCGCGCGCGCGCTCCACGAAAGCCCAGTCGGCCGCGTCGCTGCGATCGGCGCGCAGCAGGCCCGCGGCCATGATGCGCACCTCGAGCGGCTGCGCGAACTTCGGCAGCGTGATCGTCACGCGCCTGGTCGGCACCGGCGTCGCCAGAGCCGCCTGGGCCTGCGCCTGCGTCGCGGCGAGCAGCGCGGCGGCCTGCGCGTCGAGGGGTGCCGTCGGCGTGAGCGAGGCGGGCCCCGTGAACTTCGCAGCCGCGGCCGGCGGAGCCGGAATCTCGACGTCGGCGACGACGTCCTTGCCTTCTTCGATCGCGAAGACGTAGTCGCTGAGGCGTTTCTCGAAGATCGGCACGAGCTTGTAGGTGCGCTCGAAGTCGGCGAGCTTCACGCCCTTCGGGGCCGAGGCCGCCGGCTTGAGGAGCGTCGGATTGCCGCCGCTCAACGTGGAAAGATCGGCTTTCACCAGGGCGACCTTGAGCTTGTCGAAGAACGAGCGCGCGAGCGACTTGATCTGCGACAGCTCGGCCGCGCTGAACTCGAACTTCCTGCCGTCGGGGCCGGTTCCGCCCGCGTACTGGCCGCTGTTGAGCAGCGCCACGAGCTTGTCGAACGCGACGTCGGCGTAGTCGGCCGGAATCGCCGCGAACGCCTTCTCGTAGCCACCGAGCCGCTCGAGCTCGTCGGCGACGAAGGCCTGCTCGGTCCTGCGGACGTCGTCGATGTTCGACGCCGTGATGTAGGGCACGTTGCGGCGGATCTTGAGGAACGCTGCGTTGGCCGAGAGCATCGAGAAAAGCTCGCTGCGGCCCGCGAGCGCCTGGGCGGCGGTCACGTCCGGCGCGAGCACGACCTTCTCGGGCGTCGTCGCGTCGTTGCCGGCGTACGGCGACTTCACCGCGCGCACGAACTGCTCGGCCACGCGATACGGAAGCGAATCGAGCGCGGAGTCGACTTCCCAGAGCGCGTACTCGACGGGAGACGCACCGGTATCGAAACGGGCGCAGTCGACGTAACGACCGACCTGGGGGTCGGTGCAGAACGCCGGCACGTCGGAGGCTTTATACGTCTTGCCCTTGTAGAGGATGTCGATGGCCTTCACGTCGTACTCGAGGGCCACGGCCTGGCGCGCGATCTGGTCGCCGAAGATGATGTCCTCCTCGAACGGGTTGTAGTCCATCACGCTGCTCGACGTGATCGTGCCGGCGGGCGCCGAGCCCGTGGCGACATAGGCGTCGATGACGGCCTTGCGCTGCGAGAGCGGGAAATTCTCCGCGAGCGAGCCCGCGAAGTTGTGGCGCAGACCGAGCGTGTGGCCGACCTCGTGAGCGGTCACCTGGCGGACGTAGTCCTGCGCGGCCTTGAGGGCTTTCGCCTCGCCGTCCGGCTGGGCGGCGATCGCCGAGATGGTCGTGGCGGCGAGCTCGAAAGCCTCGGCCTAGTCGTAGTCGCACAGGTGCGCGCGCTCGAAACCCGCGAGCGAGTACCGGGCCTGCGGAGTCGCGGGCTGCGGCGGCTGGCGCTTGAGCGCCACGCGCATGCGGTCTTTTCCGAGGTACGCGAACGCGCTCGTGAGGTAAACCTGCGCGTGCAGCGTCTCGCCGCTGCGCGGGTCCATCTGGGCGTCGGCGAAGGCGAAGCCGGCCGAGTCGAACGGCACCCACTGCACGATGTTGTAGTTCACGTCGGGCGCGGTCACGCCGGCGGGCGCGTCGACGACCTTCACGCGCTCGTCGCCGAAAACCTTGTTCCAGTAGAGGATGCCGTCTTTCACGGCCTGCTTGAACTCGGCCGGCGTGTTCGCCGAAACCGCGTACGTGATCTGGCTCTTGGCGTGGAAGTGCGCGGCGCGGATGATCGTGGTGCCCTCGCTCGTGAGCTGCGGCGCGACCTCGAAAAAGCCGACGACGTCGGGCGTCGTCACGCGCACCGGCTCGAAGTCGGCCGCCGGCAGGTACGGGCTGAGGTAATACTTAACCTCGACGCTCTCGTTGTTCTGCGACGACTCGTCGCCGCCGAGCTGCGCGATCTGGCGGATGGCGAGCTGGTTGTGGTCGTTGAGCGCGGCGCTCTCGATGTAGCTGAAGCGCACCTTGGCCGACTTGCTCGAGCGCTCGTGCGCGGGGCCTTCGAAGTCGTGGGCGTACCAGTCGCCGGCGACGAAGATGTTGCTCATGCCGGCGTTGAAGTCGATCGTCACCTGCGTGTCGTCCTCGGCGAGGATCGGAAACTCGGCAAGCAGCAGGGTGATCGGAAGGTCGTTGGTGACCGTGTGCCCCTGCGTCGCCTCGAGGAGATAAACTTTTCCGGCGCGCTCGCGGAAGGCGACGACGCGGCTTCTCAGGCCGCCGAACGACGGCGCGGCGCCATAGGTCGTCAGCGTCGACTGGAGCAGGAACTCTTTTTCGAGAGCGGTCTTGAGAATCGTGATGCGGGCTTTATCGTTGGGAGTGACCGAAGCCGAGAGCGGCGATGGCGCCGAAACCGGCGCGACGAGGAAGGCGGAGCCGGCAAGCGCCGGAGCGGCGACGTTCGCCGCGGGGTCGATGCCGACGCGATTCGGCACCGTCCTTGCGCAGCCGACGAGACCCGTGAACGCGAGCAATCCCAAAAACGCGACAAACCCCTTAGTCATCTTGATGTATCCCCCCAAAAAGATGGCGGACATATATCGCCGGACACGCGGTGTGTCAAAGATCTGCCGACGATTTATTGACTAATGATTTCAGTCGCCTCGACGACCCTTGCGGATCGTGAACAGGCGGCGCATCTGCTTCTCCATCGCCGCGACCTCGTCGGGCGCGAACGAGCGGTCGCCGGCGGTGGCGAGGATCGCGCGCGGAAGGTCGAGCAGCGTGCTCTTCGGCGAGAGGAGCTTGAGCGATTTCCACAAGAGCGCGTCGACGCGCGGCCCGAATTGCTTTCTGAGACTCCAGAAAAAACGGGGCACGAAGTCGCCGGGGGTTTTCACGTCGTCGGCATAGATCTGATCGGGAGACTTGGCGAAGTCCCGGTCGTAGGGGAACGAGGAAAACTCCTCGGTATCGCCCATCGCGGGCCGGCCCCAGATCACCGAGCCGAAATAATCGGAGTAGCCCTCGTTGAGCGGCGTGTCCTTGTCGATGCCGAGGTACTGCCGGGTCATGAGATGGACCCACTCGTGGTAAATGATCGACGGCACGTGCGCGCTGTCGAGCGGAAACCCGGTGGTCCCGAAGATCGTGTTCTTCAGGCCGGGGATGTAGCGCGCGATCACCCACTTCGGCATGAGGTGGCGCTTCGGGATGAAGAACCAGATCTCGCGCTGCTCCTCGGGCGTTCCCCATTTCTCGGGCTCGACGTCGGGAAACGTCTGCGACGTGTTGTAGCGCTCGGAGTTGGTGAACTTGATCCACATGGCCCAGTCGGTGTCCATGTGCACGCGGATCACGATCGGCCTCTTCTCCTGGTAGATCGCCTCGCCGGTCTCGGCCGAGAGGCGGTTGAAATAGTCGATCGCGCGATGCAGGTGCCAGTAGACGTTGCTGGCCGACGTGTCGAGCGACTCCCACTTCAGCGCATCGTCGCTCTTGGCGTCGTGGATCTCGAAGTGCTCGCACCTGATCGGCCCGACGGGATATCTCCTGTCGATGAAAAAGCGGCCGATCTTCGTGTGGGACGAGCCGGCCGGCTTGTAGAGGTACGCCGGAAAATGCTCGGGCTTGGCGAGCTCTTTCTGGAGCGTGACGCCGTTGAGGCCGTCCCAGAAATCCGGGATGTTCTGCGTTTCGCAGGTCCAGTCGTGGCTGAACTGGCAGCCGTCGTCGGCCAGCGAGGGCTGCGCGAGAAACACGAGAGAGAGGATCGCAAAACCAAACTTCATTTCGTCATCCTTCGAGAGAAAAAACGGGCGACAACCCCAAAGGCTGCCGCCCGTCTCTTACATCAGATCACTTCGGATTAGTAGGCCACGAAGTAAACCGGCGCGGTCGCGAGCGCCAGGAGGAGGATGATGAGGAACGCGACGGCCACGGCACCGCCGTTGTAGCAGCCGTAGTAGCCGCAGCGATACGCGGCGCCGGTCACCTGGCCCTGGAGGGCGTTGGCGAGCGACTGCATCTCGGTGGCCGAGACCTGGTTCTTCGCGAGGCGTTCGGCGAACGACTTGTCGGTGAGCTTCGAGTTCTTGGCCGCGACTTCCATCACGACGTTGAGCTGCTCCTGCGACATCCAGCCCTTGGCGACGGCCGCCTCGAGCACGTCCTTCACCTCGAGCTTGTTGGCCTTGGCCGACTCGATGAGGGTCTTCAGCGTGAGCGCGGCGTCTTTGCCGGATTTCAGGTTGATGTACGTGGTCTTGTAGAGCTGCTCGGCGTTCTGCTGGTCCGCGCCGAAAGCGGCCGGGCTGGCGCAGAAAGCGAGCATGTTGAGGACGACAAGAAACTTCTTCATAAAATAATTCTCCCTATTTCCTTAGTTCCGTTAATGCGGGTACCGCATGGCGACTTTGCCTACTGTCCCGCCAACTAGCTGTCAATGAATGCGCTGAAACGTGCTAGAATTTTTCACGATGTCGCAACAGGTTTCAGTTCCAAAATGGAACCGGAACAGAGCCGTTCTACTTCTCGCGTTTCTGTTTGGAACCGTCTTCGCCGCGTACGTCACCTGGACGCACGTCAGCGCGAGAATGGTGCTGCGCTGGTTCGTCCGCGAGACGGGCATTCCGGTCGAGGTTCGCGCGGCGAGCTGGGACGCGCGGCTGCGCGAGCTGCTCGACGGAAAAATCCGCGCGCTCCACCTCGACGTGTATTACAAGCCGCTCGACGTCGCGATCGTCTTCGACACGCCGGTGCGCTACGCGAGAACGGGCGGCCACTGGTCGATCAAGCTCGAGCCGCGCCTCCGCGTCGGCGACTTTCCGCCGACGACCGGCTCGATCAGCGTGGAGCTCGACGCGAAACGCGACGCGGTCCCGCCCGGGCC
Source organism: Deltaproteobacteria bacterium (assembly GCA_016194795.1). Taxonomy (GTDB): domain Bacteria; phylum Bdellovibrionota; class UBA1018; order UBA1018; family UBA923; genus JACQAX01. Next base: position 14,119 of record JACQAX010000008.1, read on the forward strand.
GACCGGCGGCGCGACGCCCGCGACCGGAGCCTCGGTCGAGCTGCACCTGCGCGAGGTCGAGCCCCTCTCGCTCGCCCTCCGGCAGGGACCGGCGGGCGGCACGGTCTCCGCCGAGTCGTGGACGGTCGACGGCTGGGTTCGCTGGGCGAAAGACTGGAGCTCCGAGCTCGTCTTCCGCCTCGGCAACGCGAAAGCGCAAAGCACCGACGGCTCGACGAGCCTCTCGGCGAAAAGCGTGCGCGTGACGACGCGGACGGCCTGGCCCGCCCGCCCGCCGCTTCCGCTGGCCGAGAACGCCACGGTCGAGGCGACCGAGCTCACGGCGCTCTCGAGCGGGCTCTTCATCCAGGAGCCGATCGCGATCGCGATCGCGAAATTCCGCTTCGACGGCAGGAGATTCGAACAGGTGGATATCTCGGTGGATAAGCCGGTGCGCCTCGACGCGCGCGGCTCGTTCGGCGAGGGCGCGCTCGACGGGCGAGTCACGCTGCGCGGAACGCTCGACGAGCTGTTCACCGCCCGCGTCGCGCCCTGGCTCGAGGCGCGCGCGCCGCTGCTTCGCCGCGCGAAGGCCCAAGGGGCCCTCGACTTCACGGGCCGCGTTCACCTCGCTCCCGGCCGCCCGCCGTCGGCCTCGGGGCGCGTGAAGCTCTCGGCCTCGAAGGTCGAGCTGCCGGCGCGCGGAATCACCGTCGAGGCGCTCGCCGTCGACCTGCCGCTCGAGTACCCGGGCACGCCGGGCTGGGGAAAATTCTCGTTCGAGACGCTCGACTTCCATTCGGTGAAGCTGAAGCACATCGCGCTCCAGACCCGCCTGAGCCGCGAGGGCATCGACGTCACCACCGAGGGCGAGGACGAGAAAGACCACCCCATCCATCAGAGCGTCTGGGGCGGCGCCTTCGACATCTCCAACTTTTACGCGCACGCCGGCGGCGACGAGGGCACCGAGTTCACCGCGTCGGTCGTCGGCGGGCCGTTTCGCATCCCGGAGGTGCAAACCGATCTCTGCATCATGCCGAAACACCCGGTGCAAGGGCTGCTGAGCTTCACCTATCCCGGCATCGTGCTCGACCGCGACTCGTTCGCGCTCACCGGCGACACGAACCTCGCGCTCTTCAACGGCAGCGCGCACGTCGGAGACATGCGGCTGAGCTTCGGCGACCCCTCGCCGCGCCTGCGCTTCGACCTCGACTGGAACGACCTCGACATGCTCGCGATCGGGCAGTGGACGGGGATGGGCGACATGCGCGGAAGCCTCACCGGCTCGTTCCTGAAAGCCGAGCTGGCGCTAACGCCGGTCGGTCCGATCCCGCTGTCGTACGACTTCACCTTCAGGGGCCTCGAGCGCGGCGGAAACGCGATCCGCTTCTACGGGCGCGCGATCGACAGCGTCGCGACGATGGTGTCGGGCGGCAAAGACCTGCTCGACTCGATCCCCGACGGCGCGCTGCCGCTTCGGCTGGCCCTCGGCCTCGAGAGGTCCGTCGGCACCTTCCTGCGAAACCTCATGCCGGCCACCGCGCGTTACCTGGGCTTTCACGCGAAGACCGACAGCGACTGGACCGAGCTGAGCACATTCGACCCACCCGACGCGCCCTGCGACCCCGCGCATCCCGAAAAACACTTTTTGCTCTGCGGAACCGGGTTTAACATACCATTGAACACCCACGGGGTTTATCCGGTCGTCATGAAGACCGACTCGTTCCACGGCTGGCTGGCCGGGATCGTTCAGAACGTAAAATCGAGGTTTGGACATGGAGCAAAGAATGAAACGCGAAACCGGATCGATGACGCCGATTGCACGCCGCCTTGGTAGAGCCACCACGCTTCTCGTTTGCGCGCTGCTCGTCAGCTGCATCACCGTGAACGTCAACTTCCCCGAGACCGCCGTGCAGAAGGCCGCGAACGATTTCGTGAGCGACCTCTATAAGCCCGCCCCGGCCGTCGCCGACAACGGCAAGGCGACCGCCACCGAAGCGGCCGACGTGAAGAACGCGGTGAAGAAATCCTCCAAAAAGAAAACGCCCAAAGCCCCCGCCGCCCAGCCCGACAAGCCGACGACCTGGATTTTCTCGTTCGGCGTCACCGACGCCTTCGCCCAGGAGGTTTCCACGGGCTCGCCGAAGGCCCAGGAGATCAAGGGCCGCATGAAAGGCCGCATCGCCGAGCTCGACAAGTGGAAGTCGAAGGGCGCCGTGTGCGAGACCGCCGACGGGATGCTCGTCCTGAAGCACCCGGAGAAAGCGGGCGGAGACGCCGGCGCGGTTTCCCAGCTGCTGAAGGCCGAGAACGACGACCGCGACGCGCTCTACGCCGAGATCGTCGACCACAACAAGATCAAGGACCGCAACCAGACGCGCGTGCGCAGCTTCTTCGCGGCGGAGTTCAAGAAGTTCAGCCCCGCGGGCACGTGTTTCGAGAACTGACCGCGAGGCGAGACGCTACTTCGCGCAGACGACGCCGCTCGGCGGCGCCTCGGTGTTGCAGATACCGGCCGACTCTTCCTGGTTGAGCGGACGCGAGAACGTGCGCACGTTGTCGATCCAGCCATCGAAGTTCTCGACGGAGTATTGGATGTTCGGCAGGCCGTTGCTCACCGTCGGAGTATAGACGAGAGTCGAATCCATCGCACCGAGGTTGACCGCCAGATACCCCGCGGTGGACGAGACGCCGCTGGTCACCGACGTTCCCGGGCCGAAGCCGTTGCGGTAAACCTTCGCGGTCTTCGTCGTGTCGTCGTACGACACCACGATGTGGGTCCAATTCAGGAAAGCGAGAGCGCCGCCGGCATAGGCCGCCCCGGTCCACGAGCCGCCGCCCACCGCGGTGGTCGGGTCGGTTCCGCACGCGGCCGCGTCGCCGCAGATCAGCCCGCGCAGGCCACCCACGAGGTTCCAGAGCGAGAAGCTGTTCGACACGCCGAAGGCGCTGCCGAGCCCGAGCAGCGGCGGAGAGTCGCGGCGGAAATCGGTGCCGCTCTGGCTCTTGCGCGGGCGCGCCCACATGCTCACCGACCAGGCGCCCCCCGCCGGGATGTTGCCGACGCCGGTGCCCAGGAAAGAGAATGTGTTGTTGCCGTCGACCAGCAAAGCGCCGTCGGTGGTGCCGCCGTACGCGGTGGTGGTGCCGGTGCACGGGGCGTTCTGAGCCGCGGTGATGGGGCACGACACGCCCGGGCCGAACGCGCTGACATGGTTCGAGATCGTCGTGCTCTGGCTGCAGAGCAGCCGTCCGTTGGGAGGCACGCCCGGCGAGGTCACGTAGTAACAGGTGTCCGCCGCGCCGCCCGCCGCGGGGACCGACGAGAACGTGCTTGCCGCGGCGCCCGAGGGCAGCGCGCGAACGGGATCGAGCTGCTCGACCTGGTAGAGCGCGACGTCGTCGATCGCGAAAAACGTCGCGTTGTCGGGCACGGTCCAGGAAAGCTGGGTTTGCGTGCCCGTGGCCTGGAACGCCGTGCTGACGCGCACCCACTGGCCGCCGGCGCCCGACGTCCCCTGCAGCGCCTGCTTGAGCGAGACGTTGGTCGCGGCGTTCGTCTGGTCGAGCACGTCGAACTGCACGTACGAGCCCTGGTCCACCCAGATCCAGAAGCTCACCGCGTACCAGTTTCCTACGACCGTGGTGACGTTGGACGACGTCATGCCGGTGCCCGCGAGCAGGCAATTGCCGACGCGCCAGCCATAGGTCCCCGACTGGGCCCAGGCCGCGTTGCGACCGCTCGTGCCGCAGAACACATTGACGTTCCAGCCCGCCGGCAGGGCCGCCGCCTCGAAGTCGTTGGCGAGCAGCAGCGGCAGCATCCTCACGTTGTCGAGGTAGAACTCCGAGCTGTTGCTCGAGAGAAAATAAAAGTAGTTGGACCCCGAGGCCGGTGCCATGTGCACGCCTTCGAAATGGCGTTTCGTCGCCGACGTGAGGCCTGCGGGAGCAAGATCGACGTTCAGAGGATAGCCGACCGCGTTCGAGCGCGCCTGCGGGTGGAACGAGCCCGAAACCACCTTATAGTCGAAGTCGACGAGAAAGCCTGACGGCGTATGCGAGTCGGCCCCGGCCACCGTCGTGAGCACGCCGCCATAGGCCGTCACCGGGCACCAGTCGGTCAGGCCGACGTCCCCACCCGCGCAGGGGTTGTCGGCGATCACGTGGAGGGAACCCGTGCCGCTCAAGGGGTTCTGGTAATCGACGAAAGCCATCGAGGCGACATGTACTCCGCCGCCCGCGTCGTGCCCGAGCGCCTGGAATGAGTGGTGCGGCGTCTCGAAGTCGCCACCGCCGACGAGGTCCAATGCGGCGCGGTCGGCGCGCGACGCGCGATAGACCGATGCGCCGGAGCGGAAGGCTTGCGAGTTCGCGTCGACCGCTCCGAGCGAGAGCGAGGTGGCACCCACCGCGGTGATCGAGCCGAGCGACGGGATCAGCGGACCGAAGTTGACCAAGGCCTGGGTCTGGTTGAAGACCCCGCTCGCGACGATCGTTCCGCCGACGTTCGTCACCACCGTTCCCATGCAACGATCGGTGACGATCGCCTCGTCGAAGCCGTAGGCGATGGCGAGGTTCGCGGTCGTGCAATCGAGAAAGCGCGCCCGGTTGTTCTTGAGCTGCGTCGTCGTCCGTTTCACGCTCCAGAAGCGGATCTCGTCGAGGTCACCGTTGATCGTGACGTCCGTGCCGAGCGCGCCGCCGATGAAGCCGGTCGAGCCGGCCGCGCTCATCGCGCCGATGGACGAGATGGTCACCGCGGCATCGGCCACGCCGTCGATGACGAGCTGAACCGTGTGCGAGGCGGACGTCATGTCGGCGATCACCGCGACATGGTGCCACTTGCCGTCATCGACTTTCGTGGCGCTCATGGTCTCGAAAGGGACGGAGCTGGCTTGGCCGCAGAGCGCGACGTGCGGATAGCCGCTCTTCACGTCGAAGGCGTAGCCGCCGGTGGCCCCACCGCCGCAGGAGTCCATCTTGCGCACGATCGTCTGGTTCGACGCCGCCACGTTCGGGCCCGCGATGCGAAGCCAGGCCTCGATCGTGAAATCGCCGGCGAAGTTCCAGGCGGCCTGGTTCCCGACGCTGACGTACTGCGTGCCGCCGCGGCCACCCTGAAAAAAGCATTGCGCACTTCAGACTCGGCTTTCCGCATTGGCGGCGATGAGTTCGCCTTGCTGCTGCCGCAGACAGATTCGCCGCAAGCCCTCGCCCTCAGCCGTCGCGTCTGCCACCCACGTATCCGGACGCGACGTCGACGTCGCTCCACGCCCGTCCATCCATCCGAAATCCGGCGACCGGAGCTCCGGCGCCCACGTAAACGCCGTAGCTCGAGGAGATGTCGATCTCCTGGGACGCAACCGCGCTCGCCACCGACCAGCCCGTCGTGCGGCCGTTGTACGTGATGCCGTCGATCCGAAGCACGTTGTAGTACACGCCGGAGACGGGAGTTTTCGCGTCCCAGCGATAGTTGATGTAATGCCAGGCCGGCGTCGTCCACGTGCCCAGAGCTCCGATGTTGACCGTGACGTCGCTGCCGGCTCCGCCGATTCCGAAGATGAGGCCGCCCAAGCCGTCGGTCCGGATGAAGGGACCGCCGGTCAGCGGGACGCGAAAGAGGCTGCGAGGCGTCGTGTCGTTGCCCTTCCAGCCCGGTTTGATCCAGAACGAGACGGTGCCACGGTTGAGATCGAGGTTGTCCGCAAGCCCGGCGTAGCGGCCGTCGGTCTGGCCCCCCGTGCTGTGGACGAGCGTCGCGTTGTCCGAGACGACGAGCGCCTCGCGCATGTAAGGCCAGAGGGGATCGATCGCGGTCGACTCCCACGGACCCGCTCGAAAGCCGAAGTTCGGGACGAACGTCGTGGCGCCCGCGCCCTTGCCGGCCATGAAGTTGGCGTCGGTGTCGAACGGCAGATACGAGAGCATCGGCGTCGTGAAAAACGCGTTCGCCGCCTGTTTGAGAAATCCCACCGCGACCAGGTCGCTCGGCACGCTGACTCCGGCCGGCAACGCGCCGACGGTCGCCGTCACCGCGGCCGGAACCAGACGGAACAGGCCGGAGGTCGTGTACTGGAAGCTCGAGAAGGTGGCCACCCCGCCGGTCATCGCCACCGTTCCACCCGAGGTCGCGCCCATCGTCGCGCCGTAAACGCCGTAGTCGCCGTTGTTGGCATTGATCGCATCGAGGCGAACCTGGCCGTCGTAGTAAGGAGTCGCGGCACCCAGCGCATCGACGGCCTGGATGCTCACGACGATGGTGTCGTTCACGTTCGCCGTGGTCGGTGGCTGCTGCGTGATGACGAAGTGGTCGGCCGCGGTCCCGAAAGAGCCGGTGAAGTTCACCGTCAGGATACCCACTCCTCCAGTCCCGTCGTTGTAATTGATCGTCAGCTTGCCGGCGCTCGCGCCGGCGGCCGCGGTGTAACGAACGGTGACCGTGCAGGTCGAAGGCGCGAGCGTCAGGCCACACGTGGTCGCCTGCTGCGAGAACTGCGCGTTCAGCGAGTTGGTGACCGCGATGCCGAGCGCGGTCGCGGTGGCCGAACCGGTGTTCGTGATCGTGAACTGCACGTCCTTGAAAGCGCCCACCGGAATCGAGCCGAAATCGTTGCTCGTGATGACCGGGCCGGTTCCGATGCTCGCATCGAGGTGAGCCGGGTACATCGCGGCGCCGGTGACCGCGAGCTGGCTGACCTGCGAGGTTCCGCCGGCGGAATAGAACACCTGGAAAGTCGCGTTATAGGTCGTCACCGCGGGCGGCGTGAACTGGATCTTGACCGTGCACGATTGCGACGGGGCAAGCACGAGGGTGGAGACGCAGGTGGCGCCCGTGCCGGGAAAGATGCCGCCCACGAAGCTGTAGACGCCGGCGGTGATCAACCCGCTCATGCTCTTGACCGGCACGCTCGAGTTGTTCGTCAGCGTGAGGGTCTTCACGGTGGTCGTCAGCTGAACGACGGTGCCGAAATTGTAGAGCGGAGCGCCCGAGATGAGCACCACCGCCGAAAGCGGGGCGCCGGAGCCGGCCGTTGCCGCCGTCGTGCTCGCAGCAGCGCCAGTCGAGCCGGTTTTCGAGCCGCCCGACGGCTGGATACACGCCGCCGCCGAGAACGCCGCAACGGCGATCCAGAAGACGCGGAAGAGTTTTTCTGTAACAAGTCTCGCGCTCAACCCTATTTTGCCCCTACATCTATATTGTAGCGCGAAGGGACATAATAGTTGAGTAAAACTATTGAATATAACTAGTTAAATTAAAAGCATTTTTTGCAAATGATTTAGATTATTTAACTTTTATTTGGAGCGCTTTGCTCTAGTTTCTCAAGCCTTCCGAGCACTTCCCGATACTGCTCTCGGAGCCGATCGAAGTCCGTCTTGAGCTTTTCGACCTGCTCGTTCGG
>JACQAX010000127.1 GCA_016194795.1 Deltaproteobacteria bacterium
GCTGCCGGGCGGCGACTCGGGAAGCCTGCGCTACCTCGATTCCGTCGAGGACGTCTGGCTGCGCCCGCTCTACGCGGCCGCCTCGGCGCTCGTCGTGCCGTCGCGCTACGAGGGCTTCAGCCTGCCGCCGCTCGAGGCCCTGGCCGCGGGCACGATCCCGGTGGTGTCGGACATCGCCGCGCACCGCGAGACCTTGAAAGAAGTGTTGCCCGGGCATCTTTTCTTCGACCCGTCGTCGCGCTCGAGCCTCGAGCGGGCGCTGGTCGCGACCGAGGAGGGCGGCGAGCCGCTGCGCGCGTCTATCCTTGAAAAATTCAAGCTGGTGCGCGAACGTTACTCGTTCGTCGAAACGGCCCGGCTCGTCGAGTCGGTTTATCGTGAAGCCTTGAGAGGATAATTTTCGTTATGAAGCACGTCTTGATTACGGGTGGAGCGGGGTTCATCGGATCGCATCTCTGCGAGCGCTACCTCGAGCAGGGCTGCCGCGTGACCGCCATCGACAACTTCGTGACCGGCCGCCCGGAAAACGTCGCCCATCTCAAGGGCGAGAAGGCCTTCAGGCTCGTCGAGCACGACGTCTCGACGCCGTTCACGCCGTCGATGGAAAAGGAGTTCGGCAAGGTCGACGTCGTCATGCACTTCGCCTGTCCGGCCAGCCCGATCGACTTCGAGCGCATCCCGCTCGAGATCATGAAGGTCGACTCGTACGGCACCTTCCACACGCTCGAGGTCGCGCGCGCGAACAAGGCGCGCTTCGTGATCGCGAGCACGTCCGAGATCTACGGCGACCCGCTCGTGCACCCCCAGACGGAAGACTACTGGGGCAACGTGAACACGACGGGCAAGCGCTCCTGCTACGACGAGACCAAGCGCTTCTCGGAGGCGTCCGCCACCGTGTACCGCAACAAGTGGGGCGTCAACACGGGCATCGTGCGCATCTTCAACACCTACGGCCCGCGCATGCGGCTCGACGACGGCCGCGTCGTTCCGAACTTCTGCGGCCAGGCGCTGCGCGGCCAGCCCATCACCGTCTACGGCACCGGCCAGCAGACGCGCTCGTTCTGCTTCGTCGACGACCTCGTCGAAGGCATCATGCGGCTCACCGCGAGCGACTGCAACGATCCGGTCAACATCGGCAACCCCGACGAGTACACGATGCTCGAGTTCGCCAAGGTCGTGCTGAAAGCCGTTCCCGGCACCAAGAGCGAGATCGTTTACAAGCCGCTGCTCCACCACGACGACCCGAAGCAGCGCAAACCCGACATCACGCGGGCGCGCAAGGTCCTGAACGGCTGGGAGCCGAAAGTCTCGCTCGCCGAGGGGCTGGGCCGCACCCTCGAGTACTTCCGCACGAAGCTATGAGCAGCGCCGGCAGCGGGCCGAAAATCGCCGTCATTCACGACTGGCTCGTGAGCCAGCGCGGCGGCGAAAACGTGCTCGACGCGATCTGCGAGCTGTTTCCGCAGGCCGAGCTCTTCACGCTCGTTTACGCCCCGGGACAGGTTTCGGGAAACATCCTGCGGCTGAAACGCCACGAGTCCTTTCTGCGGCGCCTGCCCGGTGCGCGGCAGCGGTACCGCCACCTGCTTCCCCTGATGCCGGCGGCGATCGAGCGCTTCGACATGTCGCCGTTCGACCTCGTGCTGAGCTCTTCGCATTGCGTGGCCAAGGGCGTGCGCAAGCGCTCCGACGCGTTTCACATGAGCTATGTGCACGCCCCGATGCGCTATATGTGGGACCGTTTCGACGAATACTTCTCGGAAGGGCGCTATGGTGCCGTCACGCGCTTCGCCGCTCGCCGGTTCCGCGCCTATCTTCAGGAATGGGATCGGAAGTCGGCCACTCGGGTCGACCACTTTCTCGCCAACTCGAAGTTCATCGCCGGCCGGATCGCGCAGTACTACGAGCGCGAGGCGCAGGTGGTTTACCCGTTCTGCGAGCCGGCTGACTTCAGCCGCGCCCGCCAGCCGGGGCGGAACTACCTCATGGTCACCGCGCTCGTGCCGTACAAACGCGTCGACACGGCGATCGAGGCGTTCAACCGCATGAAGAAACCCTTGCTGATCGTCGGCGATGGCCCCGATCGCGAGCGTTTGCAGAGGCTCGCCGGCCCGTCCATCGAGTTTCTCGGAGCGATCCGGCGCGAATCGATCGCTGATCTGTATTCGAAGTGCCGCGCCCTGGTTTTTCCGGGCATCGAGGATTTCGGGATCGTTCCGATCGAGGCGATGGCCGCGGGCGCGCCCGTCGTCGCTTTCGGCGCGGGCGGGGCGTTGGAGACGGTGACGCCGGAGACAGGCGTGTTCTTCGACGAGAACAGCGCAGGCGGGCTCATCGGGGCGATCGAGGCGTTCGAGAAACGCTCGTTTTCCGAAGAGGCCTGCCGTCGGCGCGGAGGCGAGTTCACGCGCCAGCGCTTTCAACGCGAATACCTGGACGAGCTTCGGCGTGCGGCACCGTCCACGCTGGTGGCGGGCCTCGTGGCGTCCGCAAGGGCCCGTATCGGTTAGAAAAGATCCCCTCGGTTCCAGGCCGCCCGCCTCATTTCTTGACAAAAAGAATCAACATATATAGACACGGTGTGTTATTGAACTTTTGTCTGAGGAGTTGGGATGTCGGAGTCCACGGGTTTTCGTTGTTTCGGCGCGCTACTGCTGGCCGCAGCTGTGATTTTCGGCGGCGCCGGCCGCGTGGCGCACGCGGGCCTGGTCTCGGTCGATCTGCGCGACGTCGCCGAGTTCTCGGCCGGCGAGTTTCCGGCCGCCCGCGCGGCGCTCGAGGCGCTCGGCAAGCCTGGTGAAACGCTGTTCGGAGTGGAGCTCGCCGACGAGCCCCGTTGGATCGATGGCGGCACGAACGTGCGCTTCACCACGGTCGCGCTCGTCAAGACCCGCGCCGGGATCGTCTCGCGCAAGACCGAGCTGAAGTGGACCGTGAGCGATGGCATCGTCGACGCCCGCCTCGTCGACGAGGTGCCTCTCAACAAGCTCGACTTCACGATTCGCGTGAGCCTGCTTCAGCGCAAGCTCATTCTCGAGGACAGGTCGGGCCGCATCCGCAAGATTTACCCGCTCGCCGTCGGAGGCTTCGACGAGGGCGTGTCCGAAGGCAATCGCGGCAAGACCGTGCTCGTTACGCCCGCCTATGGCAACGCTTCGGTCAACGCGAACACGGCCATCGAGCACCAGAACCACCCCGCGTATTACATGAACCTGCCGTTCATCCCCATCAGCCGGCGCGACCGCTGGGTTTCGCCCGTCGCGTTCCACATCTCGATCGACAACCCCGACGGCGAGCTGTTGCGCAAGGCGCGCGACCCGAAAACGGGCCGCATCGTCGAGAAAGCGCGCCCGTCGTTTCGCGCGTTCAGCTCGCATGGCTGCATGCGCCTGCGACGCAAGGACCTGCTCGAGCTCTACCAGATCGTCATGGGCAACAAGTCGCGCGCGATCGCCGTCGACGTCGCGATGACCCAGCCCGACTCCGACGACCACCCGTTCCCGCTCAACGACTCCGCTTATGAGGCAGTCGTCGACTGCGCGTCCAAGGGCTCACGCTCACGCTCGTGCCAGGACGGCCACGGACTCGTGCTGATGCGCCCGGTGCACCGGGCGCCGCCGATCGACGCCGCCGTGCCGGACGTCGACGGAAGCGCTCCGAAAGAGCGCCGATCGCCGCGCGCTTAAAAGCGCGTCATCTTCAGGAACTGCTGATAACGCTCTTCGGCCGCCTTGGCCGTCGTGCGCAGCAGGTTCGTGAAGCCGAAGTCTTCAACGGTGAATGACGCCATCACGCTGCCATAGATCACGGCGCGGCGAAGGATCGAGTCGTCCTTGAAGATCGCCTCACCCGCGTCTTCGTGCGCGAGATAGCCCATCACGCCGCCGGCGAAGGTGTCGCCCGCGCCCGTCGGGTCTTTGACCGTCGACAGCGGCAAGGCCGGGGCCGAGAAGATTCCGTTGTCGGTGAAAAGGAGCGCGCCGTACTCGCCGCGTTTGATGATGAGGGCCTTGGGGCCCATCTTGCGGATGGTCTTGGCGGCGTCGAGGATGTTGCTCTGCTCGGAGAGGAGATACGCCTCGCCCTCGTTGATCGTGAGCAGGTCGACGATCTTGAGCGTCTCGAGCAGCGACTCTCTCTGGCCCGTGATCCAGAAGTTCATCGAGTCGAGCGCGACGAGCACGGGCTTCTTGAGCTGGTTGTAGACCGAGCGCTGGAGCGCAGGCACGATGTTGCCCAGAAACACGTAGCGCGAGTCGACGTAGTTGCCGGGAAGCTTCGGGTTGAAATGCTCGAAGACGTTCAGGCACGTCGAGAGCGTCTTGGCTTCGTTCAGGTCGGTGCCGTACTCGCCCACCCAGTGGAAGGTCTCGCCCTTGGCGATCTCGAGGCCTTCGAGGTCGATGCCTCGCTTGGAAAGCACGTCGAGATGCTCACGCGGGAAGTCCTGGCCGACGATGCCGACGAGCTTGAGGTTGGTGAAGAAGCTGGCCGAGATCGAAAAGTAGTTCGCCGAGCCGCCGAGGATGCGATCGGCCTTGCCGGCCGGCGTGCGGATCGAGTCGAAGGCGAGCGAGCCGACGGCGAGAATCGAACGACGGGGGTCGGTAGCTTTATTGATCGAGGCCATGGTTTCTCCTTGGAAAAAGATGCCGCCACCTTCCCACGGAGCCTAGCGAATTTCAACGTTTATGCTGCCCGAGTCGCGGCTCGCCGCGCGGCTGAACGCGTAGGCGCCACCTGCCGCGGCCGAACCCACGAGGGCCCAGAACCACCAGCGCTTGAAGAACGGCTTGTCGCCCGGCTCGGTCGCGCTCGTCTCGATCGCTGAGACGGGGGGCGCGATCGGGTCGGGCTCGCGCGCCACCGGCGCGAGCGCCACCGCGACGGGCTCGGCTCGCGGGCGCAGGAATTTCTGCTGAAAGGGAAGCCAATCGGCCGCGTCGAAGCCGTTGGCCTTGGCAAGGTAGTGCAGCGTCACGGTCTCGTCGCCCTCGGACGCGAGCACGGTGCTGACGGGGTTGGCGTTCGCGGGGCAGGCGATCGTCAGGGTGCGCTGGGCCCCCTCGCCTTGCGGCGCGGGGTCGGCGGCGGGCACGCGCGGCGGGGTAGGCGCGGCCTCGAGACGGATGGGACGATCGCCCGCGAGCGAACGCAGCTCGGCGAGGAAGAGCTCGATGAGCTTCTGGCAGACGGCGGACTTCGAGCCCTCCCAGCGCAGGTAGAGCGCTCCCGTTCCGGGGAGCCCGGCGGCCTGGCAGGTCGTGCTCAGCAACAGAATCAGCGTGATCGTTTTTCGAACCATGTTTGTTTCACCTCGTGGTGCCAGCGCTCGCTCAGTCGCGAGAACCGGCTTAAGAAAAAATTCGTGAACGTCAGAATGACAGCAATGCAGACAACAGCTTCGACGCTAGCTTGACCCCGGCGCGCTTCATGAAAGCCGACTCGGTCGCTCGCCGAGGCGGCGGCGGTCGGGCGCTCGTGACGTAGCTCTCGCCGTCGAGCGAGAAGCTCGTGGATCCGGGCGCGGGCCGGCAATGCCCGAAGCTTCGCGTGCGAAAAGACGAGTCCCAGGTGACGAGCTCGCTCGTGGCCACGCCTTCGCTCCAGGAAAGCGGCGGCTCCAGCCCGGAGAGCACCGAGTCGAGCGTCGCCACGCGCTCGAGGCCGAGATCCAGGGTCCAGCCGGTCGTCGGGATTCCGCATCCAAGTATCCTCGCGTCTTTCGTTTTCTGAATCAGGATCGCCGCGTTCTGCTCCTTGATCAGGGCGTTCGCTCCGAAGCGCATTCCTCGCATGGCGACCCTGCCCCAGGTCTCCATCACGCCGATGACCGCGACGTCGACGCCCGGAATGGGAGCGCTCGCGATCTCGACCTTTCTGGCGGCTGCGATCGCCGTCTGAAGCTGGCGGAGCCGGTGGTTGTCCTGCGAGAGGTTGCTCAGGAACTCGCATCTCGATCGGACGACCTCGAATACGCACCGGTCCATCGTGCGCTGTCGCCTGATCCAGTCGAGACCTGCCGCGCGCAGCCATAGGATTACGGCGAAGACAGCCACGATCGGAAGCCAGACCACAAGCGTGCCAAGCACGACTGACCCTCGGCGACGGCGGGCAAGGCGATCCTTGTCGAGGCGACCGCGCCCTCGTAGCGCACCGTCGCCGTCGCGTCCCTCGCGGTCGCGCGCGTCTCGATCCTCATTCCCGGGAGGCGGCGGGTCGGCGCGGCGGAGAGGGCCCGCCGCGCCGA
>JACQAX010000128.1 GCA_016194795.1 Deltaproteobacteria bacterium
CTCCGGCGTCCGGGTTTTCTGACCGGTCAGCGAGTAGGCCGCCGCGAACTGGCGGACGAGCTCGTCGACCGCGATCCGCTCGGCAGCCAGCTTCTCGGGGTTATAGTAGATTTTCGCGAGCGACTCGCCTTTGTCAACCTGCGAGCCGAGCTTGGCCTCGAGCCGGAAGCCCACCGCGTGGTCGATGGCGTCGCTCGTTTTCTGCCGGCCGCCGCCCATTCGCACCAGCAGCATGCCGAGGGCCTGCCCGTCGATCTTCGAGACGCAGCCGGTCTTGGGCGCCGGAACGTCGACGACGTGCGAGCTCAGCAAGAGCGCGGCCGGGTTTTTCACGACGTCGACGGTCGCGCCCTGGGCCTTGCACATCTCGGCGAACTTCTCGAGCGCCGAGCCGTTTTGCAGCGCTTTTTTCGCCATCGCGCGCGCCGCCGAGATCGACGTCGCCTTCTCGCCGAGGATCAGCATGTGGGCCGCGAGCTCGACGGTGCAGTCGCGCAGATCGGCCGGGCCTTTGCCTCGGAGCACGTCGAGGCACTCGAGCACTTCGTTGGCGTGCCCCACCGCCGCCCCGAGAGGCTGGCTCATGTCGGTGAGCACGGCGCGGATGCGCAGCCCGAGCTTCGAGCCGACGGCCACGAGGCTCTTGGCCAGGCGCTCGGCGTCTTTCTGCGTCTTCATGAACGCGCCCGAGCCCACCTTGATGTCGAGGATGAGGCCCGAGATGCCCTCGGCGACTTTTTTCGACAGGATGCTCGCGGTGATGAGCGGGATGCATTCGACCGTCGCCGTCACGTCGCGCAGGGCATAGAGCAGCTTGTCGGCCGGGACGAAGTCATCGGTCTGGCCCATCATCGCCAGGCCGTGCCTGGCGACGAGGCTCGTGAACTCCTCGATCTTGATGCGTACGCGAAAGCCCTGGATGCTCTCGAGCTTGTCGAGCGTGCCGCCGGTGTGGCCGAGGCCTCGGCCCGAGACCATCGGCACGTCGACCCCCAGGGCCGCGACAAGCGGCGCCAGGATCAACGAAACCTTGTCGCCCACGCCGCCGGTCGAATGCTTGTCGATCTTGGGCTTGCCGTCGGTGAACGACACCCGCCGGCCGCTCTCGATCATCGCGCGCGTCAGCGCGACGGTTTCGTCGAGCGACATCCCCTGGAAAAAGGTCGCCATGAGGAACGCGGTCGTCTGGTACTCGGGGATGAGCCCCTTGACCGAGCCGCTGACGAAGGCCTCGATCTCCTCGGGCGCGAGCGCGAAGCCGTCGCGCTTGCGACGGATGACCTCGACGGGGTTGATGTTCACAGCAGCTCCGGCAGAAAGCTCTGGCCCACGCCGAGCGTGGCCGCGTTGCCCGTGAGCGCGTGGGCGATCGTCTGGCCGATGTCGGCGAAGGTGCCGCGGTTGCCGAGCGCTTTCGCCTTCGCGCCCTTGCGATAGGCGAGCAGCGGCACGTACTCGCGCGTGTGGTCGGTGCCCCGGTACGTCGGGTCGTTGCCGTGGTCGGCGCTGATGACGACGAGATCGTCGGCGCTCAGGCGGCTCTCGAGCACGGGCAGGAACGCGTCGAACTCTTCCAGCGCCTTGGCGAAGCCGGGGACGTCGCGGCGATGGCCGTAGAGCATGTCGAAGTCGATGAGGTTCACGAAGATGAGGCCACGATCGTATTTCGAGAGCGCCTTCTCGAGCGTCTTGAGTCCGTCGGTGTTGCCTTCGGTCTCGAGGCTGTCTTGGACGCCTCGGCCGTTGAAGATGTTCCAGATCTTGCCCACGCCCACGCTCGGGAGGCCGGCGTCGAGGACGTACTCCATCATCGTCTTGAACGGCGGCGTCTGCGAGTAGTCGTGGCGATGGTAAGTGCGCTTGAAGTCAGCCGCGGTTTTTCCGACGAACGGGCGCGTGATGACGCGCGAGATCTGCAGCTCGTCGCAGAGGCGGCGGGCGCTCTCGCCGATCTTGTTCAGGCGGTCGAGGCCGAAGCTCTCCTCGTGCGCGGCGATCTGCCAGACAGAGTCGGCCGAGGTGTAAAGGATGGGCTTGCCCGTCCTCATGTGCTCTTCGCCGAGCTTGGTGATGATCTCGGTACCGCTCGCGGTGCAGTTGCCGAGAACGCCGGGCAGGTTGTTCTCGCGGCACCAGCGCTCGACGATCTCTTTAGGGAAACCCTGCGGAAAAGTCGCGAAGGCGGTTTCGACCACGCCCCCGGCCATTTCCCAGTGGCCCGACGTCGTGTCTTTTCCGTTGGAGAGCTCGCCGCAGCGGCCGACGCTGGCGACGCACTGGTCGAGCGGAAGGCGCGGCACGTTCGGCATGTTCGTCAGATGGCCCGCGCCCCAGCGCGCGAGGTTCGGCAGCCTGAGCGCCGGGTAGGCGCGCGAAAGATTGCCGAGGGTGTCGGAGCCGGGGTCGCCGTATTTCGGCGCGTCGGGCAGCTCGCCGCAGCCGACGCCGTCGAGAACGATGAGAATGGCGCGCTTCAACGGACCGGGCATCTCAGTAACCCCCGTTGCCCGAATTCGACGAACCGCCGCCGTTGCCCTTCGAAGGTTTCTTCGGCGTGGAGCCGCCGCCGTTTCCGCCGCCCGCCTTATAAGGAAGGCCGCTGAACGGCTTGCGGCCCTTCGACTTGCCTTCGTCGGTCGACGAAGCGGGCGTCTCGGGCTTCTTGCCTGCCGCCGCTTCGACGATCGCGACCGACGCGCTGGCACCGACGCGGTTGGCGCCGGCGGCGATCATCTTGAGGGCGTCGTCGAGGGTGCGGATCCCGCCGCTGGCCTTTACGCCCATGGTGGGGCCGACCACCCGGCACATGAGCGCGATGTCTTCGACGGTGGCGCCGCCCGAGCTGAAGCCCGTCGACGTTTTCACGAACGCGGCACCGGCCGCTTTGGACAGCGCGCACGAGATCACCTTCTGCTCGTGGTCGAGCAGGGCGGTCTCGAGGATGACTTTGACCGGAAAGGGCTTCGACGCTTCGACGACGGCGGCAATGTCGCCAAGGACGAAGGCGTAGTTGCGCGACTTCATCTCGCCGATGTTGAGGACCATGTCGATTTCCTGCGCGCCGCTTTTGATGGCTTCGCGGGCCTCGAAGGCCTTGGCGCTCGTGGTGGCCGCGCCGAGCGGGAAGCCGACGACGGCGATCGGCTTGACGCCGGAATCCTTGAGCTGGGCCGTGGCAACCGGGATGAAGGCGCTGTTCACGCAAACGGTGGCGAACTTGTGCTTGCGAGCTTCGTCGCAGAGCTTGCGAACGTCGGCCTCGGTCGCATCGGGTTTGAGCAGAGTGTGGTCGATCATCGCGGCAAGCTCGGCGGCGCCGAGCGAGTGGGCGGGGCGGGCGACTGCTTCGGCCTCCGACTTCGCGAGCGCGCGAAGCTGGTCGGCGCTCGGCAAGATCTTGTCGAGGCTCGAGCGAACGTCCTTCTCGGGCAGGCGTAAGCCCTGCGCCAACAGACGGTCGCGCACTTTCTTAACGATTTCGTCGACTAAACGATCGAGCTCTTGAGTCACGGGGAAGGTTTCCTCAACAAATTGTACCACATTATACCTCGCCCTTGGCACGCCGCGAATACGTGAAACCAGGCGGTGACGCACTACGGCGAAATATATGCAACCGGACGACTAAACTTTTTGCGCTTGAAGTGTCAAGCACCCTATACTAACAAAGTCATGTGGAGATGGCCGGTTCGTCGCATTTTGCAACGGCGGCTGACTCCGTAAAAGTTTTCAATAAGTTTCCTAAAAACAATTAGGACTAGATGCGATTAGCGTTTCGCAGAGTTGTTACCGCAGTGGCTTTTTGTTTGGCTTTGGGTGTGGTCGAGAATACTGCCTGCCCGAACGCCGAAGCATCCTACGGGGTTAACGACGCTCTCAGCACAATAGGAATATCAGCAGGCATAGGCGCGGTCATGGGACTTTCCACGATCGCTTTCTACGACTCACCGACCAAGCACCTCAGCAACACGCTGATGGGTGCGGGTGCCGGATTGATCGTGGGCCTCGGTGTGGCTGCATATCTCCTAAGCAAAGACGCCGAGAACGACGAGATCAATCCCGAAGAAGTGCTTCCCCCCGAAAACAAGCCAGACGGTACCGGAAAGAATCCGGATAAGGCACCAGCCAAATCCCAGAAAAGCGGTGGGGGAGCGTATCTGCGCAAACCCGGCAAGGCAGTTCTGGCCATGGCCTCGGTTCCAGCGACTCTAGCGATGCGTGATGCCTCAAATTGGGCAATCGCGGTTCGAGTCCTGGAACTGAGGTTTTAATGTCAACAGAACTGATCATCAACGCTACCCTTCCCGAAACCCGCATCGCTCTCCTGGAAAACCACGAGATCTCCGAGCTGCACATCGAGCGCGACTCCGAGCGCGGGATCGTCGGCAATATTTACAAAGGCCGGGTCATTCGAGTGCTCCCGGGCATGCAGGCCTGCTTCGTCGACATCGGCTTGGAGAAGGCCGCGTTTCTCTACGTCGACGACATCTTCTTTCCGGACATGAAGTCGCCGCTGGCGACCAATCCTTTGCCCGAGCCCGGTTTGCAGGCGCCTCGCGCGCCGGGCGCGCCTGAAGCCACGCGCGGTGGCGGGCGCGGACGCGGACGCATGGGCCGTGGCCAGGCTCCGGTGCCACCGACGCCCAACGCGCCGGCGGGATCGCCGGAAGCCCACGCGGCCGCTCAGGCGGACTACGCGCAACAGATGCTCGAGAGCGGCGGGGAGCTTCCCGAAGGGGAGGCTCCGCTCGCTCCGGAAAACGCGCCGCCGGTGGCGGCCGAAACCCATCCCGCCGACGCGGCTTTGCCCGAAGGGCAGCCCGAAGCGCGCTCGCCTCAAGGCGAGACGTTCGACGACGAGGACGAAGATGAAGGCGGGGAGCCGGCTTATCGCCCTGAACCGCTGATCGACGCCGCCGCGTGGGCCGAGGATCTTTCGGCCGATGATGACGAAGAAGACGACGCCGAAGCCGCGGCTTTGACCGAAGGCGCGCCCGCCGAGACGGCGTCCGGCGCTCCGTCGCCGGAAGCTTCCGAATCCGGTCAGGCGCAGGAATCGCCCGCCTCCGAAGCGCAGCCCGCCGACGCGCCGGTTACAGCCGCCTCGCAGCCACCCGTGGCTCCGCTCGCCGAAGCGCTCACGGAGCGGCCGCAAGGCAAGGCGCCCGTCGAGCCACGCCCGTCGCCGGTGAAGCCGGTCGGCGTGGCTGAAGACGAAGATGAGTCCGAAATGCCTCGGCGCCGCCGCCGTCGCGAGCCGGTGAACATCGCCGACATCATCAAAGAGGGCCAGGAGATCGTCGTTCAGGTCGCCAAGGACCCGATCGGCACCAAAGGCGCGCGCCTGACCTGCCACGTGAGCCTGCCGGGCCGTTATCTCGTGTTCATGCCGACGGTCGACCACATCGGCGTTTCCCGCCGCATCGAGAGCGAGGGCGAGCGTCGTCGTCTCAAGGAGACGATGTCGAAGATCCGCCCGTCCAAGACCGGCGTGATCGTGCGTACCGCGAGCGGCAAGCAGACCGACCGCCAGCTCAAGCAGGACTTGGATTATCTCGTCACGACCTGGAACGACATCCAGAAGAAGTTCCTGAAGCAGCGCTCGCCCAGCGTCGTGTACCAGGATCTGACGATCGTGCTGCGCGCGATTCGCGACATGTTCACCGACGAAGTCGACAAGGTCATCGTCGACTCCAAGCGCGAGCATCGCGCGATCATGAAGTTCGTCACGCGGTTCATCCCCCAGGTCCGGGACAAGGTCGAGCTGTACGAGGGCGCGATGCCGCTCTTCGACGCCTACGGCATCGAGACCGAGATCTCGCGCGCGCTCGAGCGCAAGGTGTGGCTCAAGTCAGGCGGCTACCTCGTCGTCGACCAGACCGAGGCGCTCGTCTCGATCGACGTCAACACGGGCCGCTACGTCGGCAAGAAAACCCTGGAAGAAACGATCCTCAAGACCAACCTCGAGGCGGTACGCGAGATCGCCTATCAGCTGCGCCTGCGCAACTGCGGCGGGATCATCATTCTCGACCTGATCGACATGGAGAAGGAAGCCAACAAGGAAAAGGTCTACAAGGCGCTCGAAGAGGCGTTGAAGAAGGACCGTTCGCGTCCGAGCATCCTCAAGATCAGCTCGCTCGGCCTCATCGAGATGACCCGCAAGCGCACGCGCGACAGCATGGTGCGCTCGCTCTGCGAGCCGTGCTCGTACTGCGAGGGCAAGGGCTTCGTGAAGAACAAGCTCACCATCGCCTACGACATCATGCGCGACATCGAGCGCGAGCTCGCCGACAAGGACAACATCGGCATCTCGATCCAGTGCCACCCGACGGTGGCCGACGTGCTGCTCGAGGACAAGCGCGACGTGCTGGAAGACATGGAGCAGTCGTCGCAGAAGCGCATCACGGTGCGCGGCAACGGCGCCTACCACGTCGAGCAGTACGAGCTCGTGGCCCAGCGGCCGAACAAGAACATGGTGTGGTCGAGC
>JACQAX010000129.1 GCA_016194795.1 Deltaproteobacteria bacterium
GCATGGTCGACCTGGCCACGCTCATCGGATCGAAGCTGGTATAAGCCATGATCAAGACGATCGAAGAGCTACCCCTCAAGGACAAACGTGTTTTCATGCGCCTCGACTTCAACGTTCCTCTCAAAGAAGAGGACGGAAAAGTGGTCGTGGCCGACGACACCCGCATCCGCGAGGCGCTGCCGACGATCAGGTACGCGATGGAAAAGGGCGCCAAGCTCATCCTCGCGTCGCATCTCGGCCGCCCGGAAGGGCGTGACCCGAAGCTCTCGCTCGAGCCCGTGGCCAACCACCTGAGCACGCTCCTCGGCGTCGACGTGCTGCTCACCGACGACTGCGTCGGCGACGGCATCGAGATGATCGTGAAGCACCTCAAGAGCACGCAGATCATCCTGCTCGAGAACCTGCGCTTCCATAAGGAAGAGGAAGCCAACGATCCGGCGTTCGCCCGCGAGCTCGCCTCGCTGGCCGAAGTGTTCGTCACCGATGCCTTCGGTACCGCGCACCGCAAGCACGCCTCGACCTACGGCGTTCCATCGCTCATGCCGATGCGCGGCTGCGGCTTCCTGATCCAGAAAGAGCTCAAGTTCCTGGGCCAGCTGCTCGACAGCCCGAAGCACCCGTACGTGGCGATCCTCGGTGGCTCGAAGGTCGCCGACAAGATCAAGACGATCGAGAACCTGTATCTTCAAGTTGACACCGTGCTGATCGGCGGCTTGATGGGAAACACCTTCCGCGTCGCCCAGGGCGGCTACACCCTTCCGCCGACTTCGAAAAAACCGAAGCCGGAAGAGATCGAGCACGCCAAGGCGCTCATTCTCAAGGCTTCGAAGCACGAAGTGACCCTGATTCTCCCGACCGACGACGTCGAAGGCTTCGACATCGGCCCGAAGACGATCGAGACCTTCACGCGCGAAGTGCGTGCCGCTCACACGGTCTTCTGGAACGGCCCCGTTGGCATGTTCGAGAAGAAGCCGTATCGCGGCACGGTCGCCGTCGCGCACGCGATGGCCGAGGTCAATGGGCTCAAGATCATCGGCGGCGGTGACACGGTTTCGGCGGTGAACCTCGCCGGCGTGGCCGACAAGATGGACCACATCTCGACCGGCGGCGGCGCCGCCCTCGAGTTTCTCGAAGGCCGCGGCCTGCCCGGCATCGAGATCCTCGAATCGGGCAAGACGCGCCAGAGCGCCGATCTCAAGATCGCCGAGGAAGCGTAATTTCGATGACTCAGACCCGCGCGCGCATTCTCGCCGGCAACTGGAAGATGCATCTCGCCCCGGGCGAAGCGCTCGAGTACTTCGGCTCGCTCGACAAGAGCCTCGCCAGCCAGCCGCTCAACCCCGGCGTTCGTCGGGTGATCTTTCCCCCGGCGTACTGCCTGGGCGCCGACGTCCAGCGCGCGGCAGCCAGCGCCAAGGTCGAGCTCGGCGCGCAGAACGTGCACTGGGAAGAGAAAGGCGCTTTCACCGGAGAGCTGGCCGCCCCTGCCCTGCTCAACATCGGCATCCGCTGGGCGCTCGTCGGCCATTCCGAGCGCCGCCAGTACTTCGGCGAGACCGACGAGACGGCCGCCAAGCGCTTCAAGCGCGCGGCGACGAGCGGGATGAACGTCATGTACTGCATCGGCGAGCGCCTGACCGAGCGCGAAGCGGGCCAGACCTACGACGTTCTCACGCGCCAGCTCACGCCGTTTCTCGGCGTCCTGCGCGAGCTGCTCGACAAACCAGGTACGCAATGGCCGGACACCGAGCTGTGGTGCCTGGCCTACGAGCCCGTGTGGGCGATCGGCACCGGCAAGACGGCGACGAACGTCGAAGCGGAAGACGCCCACAAGCACATCCGCAAGGTCGTGTGGGACCAGCTCGGGATGCAGGTCGCTCAGAAAATCTCGATCCTTTACGGCGGAAGCGTAACCCCCGAAAATGTATCGGGTCTTATGACGCAGCCGAATGTCGACGGCGCGCTCGTCGGCGGCGCCAGCCTAAAGCCCGACGGCTTTGCGAAAATCCTTTCAAGCGCTTAATTTTCAAGTTAAAGGTCAAACACATGGCAACTTTCCTGTTGGTTCTTCATTGCTTCACTTGTGTGATCCTCGTCCTCGTCGTGCTCGTTCAGTCGGGTAAAGACGGCGGCATCGGCATGGTCGGCGGCGGCGGCGCGAGCCAGACCGTCTTCGGAAGCTCGGGCGGCGCGAACTTCTTCACGAAGTTCACCTCGGCCACGGCGGCGGTCTTCATGATCACGTCGATCTTCCTCACGATCACCAAGGGTGGCAAAAAGAACTCGGTGTTCGCGGCACCTTCGGCGGCGACCTCGACGACGATGCCTGCTCCGACGACCGCGACGACTGGCACGGCCGCTCCCGCGACGAAAGAAGCGCCAGCCGCCTCCTCCGATGCGAAGGCACCTGCCGCTCCGGCCGCCTCCGACGCCAAGAAGAAATAAGCCTCACCCGACCGCGGCTACTGAGCCTCGGCAGGATTTTCCGGTCCGATGTGCCTTGTTTCGCTCCGATACGCAGGGGTGAGGGCACCCATGCGCACATCATCTTATCTGCTCATCGCGACACTCGCGGCCACCACGCTCACCTTGGCGCGCGCCGAGACCGTCGACACGTCCTGCGAGCTTTTTCTCACGCTGCGCGAAAGCGTGCAGACGGTGAAAAAGGCCGGCGACGCCAAGGCCGTCGAGCTGCGCACCAAAGCCGACCTCGAGTTCGACTCGATGTTCGAGACTCACAAGACGACGGTCAATGAGGAGGCCACGAAGCAGGTGAACGCCGCCGAGGACGCGCTCAAGCTCCTCACCGCTAAGAGGATGGCGGAGAAAAGCGAGTTCCAAGAGGGGCGCAGCGGACAGCTGGCCGCGGCGAAAAAAGTTTCCGAGCTCACGGGAGCGACGGCTGAGCTGCGCTCGCAGATGTCGTGGCTCGCGCGCTGGTTCGGCTTCGCCATCACCAGGACGGGACGCGAGCGCCTGAACGCCTACAAGGAGTCGAAGGGCGAGCTCGAAAGCTGGGTCGAGAAGAACAAGGCGCTCCGCGCCGCCGTCAAAGCCAAGCTCAAAGACCTCAAGGAAACGCGCGACGAGATCAACAAGCAGGAAAAAAGCCGCGCGGACGGGCTCAAGCTCCGCGAAGGCGTCCAAACCGAAGCCAAGCGCCGCACCGAGCTCGAGCAGGCGTCGCTCCGGGAGCTCGCCGCCAAGAGCGAGGCCGATGCGAAAGAGGAGATCAGGAAAC
>JACQAX010000130.1 GCA_016194795.1 Deltaproteobacteria bacterium
GTCGCTGCGCGGGTTCGTTTCGGCCAACCAGGTGCGCGTGCTGCGCGGCCACTCGGCTTTGACCGAGAAGCTCGTCGGGCGCGATCCGTCGACGCTCGACCGCGAGCTGGCGACCGCGCTCTCCGAGATGCGCCTGCTGAAGGACGCCGAAGAGGTGAAAGAGCTGCAGGCCGTGGTCAACGCCACGAAGCGCGGCTTCGAAGATTGCATCGCGCGCCTGAAAACGGCCAAGACCGAGCGCGAGCTCGAGGGCGTGTTCTACACGCGCGCGAGAATGGAAGGCAACGACGTGGGCTACGGCTCGATCGTCGCTTCCGGCGCGCATGCCTGCACGCTCCACTGGAAGAAGAACGACGGCCAGGTCCGCAAGGGCGATCTGCTTCTGCTCGACGCCGGCATCGAGGGCAACTCGCTCTACACGGCCGACATCACGCGCACGCTCCCGATCAGCGGCAAGTTCACGCCGGCCCAGAAGCAGATCTATGAGCTGGTGCTCAAGGCCCAGGCCGCCGCTCTGAAGGAAGTGAAACCCGGCAACGACTTCATGGCGCCCAATCGCGCGGCCATGCAGGTGCTGGCGCACGGCCTTGCCGACCTCGGCATCCTGCCGACGACGGCCGAGGAGGCGCTGCGCGAGGAGAACCAGTTCTACAAGCGCTACTCGCTCCACAACGTGAGCCACATGCTGGGCCTCGACGTCCACGACTGCGCGCAGGCGCGGGCCGAGAACTACAAATGGGGCAAGCTCCAGCCGGGCATGTGCCTCACCGTCGAGCCGGGCCTTTATTTCCAGCTCGACGACCTGACCGTGCCGGCGAAGTACCGCGGCATCGGCGTCCGCATCGAGGACGACGTGGTGGTCACCGCCAAGGGCCACAAGAACCTCTCGGGCGGCATCCCGACGAAGGTCGCCGACCTCGAGAAGTGGATGAAGAGCATCTGGGCGAAGAAGAAGCGTTAGGCGCCATGTTCGACATGCACGTGCACTTTTTTCCGGAGAGCGTGTTTCGCGCGATCTGGAATTACTTCGAGGCGCACGGCAACGGGCTCTGGAACGTGCGCTACAAGGTCCACGGCCGCGAGCTCGTCGAGCGCCTGAAAGGGTTCGGCGTCGAGCGCTTTCCGACGCTCGTCTACGCCCACAAGCCGGGCCTGGCGCGCTACCTCAACGACTTTGTCGCCGAGAGCGCGGCCGCGTACCCCGAGCTGTTGCCGTTCGGAACGTTGTACGCGGGCGACGGCGCGGTCGAGGAGCAGGCGCGGCGCATTTTCGAGCAGCAGGGCTTTCTCGGCATCAAGCTCCACCCGTTCGTCTCGCTCGAGCAGCTCGATGACGAGCGTCTTTTCGTCGCCTACGAGATGATGGAGGCGTTGGGAAAGGTGCTGATCTGCCACCCGGGCTCGGGCCCGGGCTACAGCGAGCGCGACGGGGCAAGTACCAGGACCGCGTGCTCTTCGGGTCGGACTTTCCGAACATCCCGTACGACTACGCCGCGCAGCCGGCGTCGCTCAGGGGGATGAAGCTCGGGCCCGAGATCGAGGCGAAGCTCTTCGGTGGCAACGCCCGCAAGCTGCTGGGGCTCGCGTAGGATGAAACGTTTCGACGTCGTGATTCTGGGCGCGGGCGGCGCGGGGATGATGTGCGCTATGACGGCCGGCAACCGCGGGCGCTCCGTCGCGCTGCTCGACCACGCCGAGAAGGTGGGCGGCAAGATCATCATCTCGGGCGGGGGGCGCTGCAACTTCACGAACGTCGAGGCCGGTCCGAAGAACTACGTCTCGCGCAACGAGCACTTCGCGAAATCCGCGCTTTCGCGCTACACGCCGGCCGACTTCATCGCGCTCGTCGAAAAGCACGGCATCGCCTACCACGAGCGCAAGCACCGCCAGCTTTTCTGCGACGTGAGCGCGCGGCTCATCATCGACATGCTGGTGCGCGAATGCAAAGAGGCCGGGGCCGAGATGTTCCTGAAGCACGCGATCAAAGGCGTGCGGCGCGCCGACGGCGGCTTCGTCGTCGAGACCGACCACGGAGAGTTCGCGTCCGGCTCGCTCGTCGTCGCCCTGGGCGGCCTTTCGATCCCGAAGATCGGCGCGACCGGTTTCGGCTACGAGCTCGCCAGGCAGTTCGGCCTGCGGCTCGTCGAGACCGCGCCGGCGCTCGACGGCTTCGTGTTCTCGGAAAGCGACCGCCAGAAGCTTTCGGGCTTCGAGGGCATCGCCATCGACGCCTCGATGTCGTGCAACGGCATCTCGTTCCGCGAGAATCTGTTGTTCACGCACGCGGGCTTGAGCGGCCCGGTGTCGCTGCAGGCCTCGCTCCATTGGTACAAGGGCGACGAGGTCGCCATCGACTTCGTGCCGCAGCTTTCGCGCGAGGCGCTGCTCGAGTGGTTCTGGGCCCGCAGGAGCGAGAAGGCCGAGCTCAAGAACTTGATGGGCGACCTCGTTCCGAAGCGGCTGGCCGAGCGTTTTTGCGAGCTCTATCTTCCGGGCGTGGCGACGCTCGGAAACGTCTCGAAAAAAGACCTCGAGGCCTTCTGCGATCGCCTCAAGGCCTGGAGCTTCGTGCCGGCGTGCACGGTGGGCTACGGCAAGGCCGAGGTCACGCGAGGCGGCGTGGATACCGATGAGCTCTCGTCGAAGACGATGGAGTGCAAGAAGGTGCCCGGGCTGTATTTCATCGGCGAGGTGGTCGACGTGACGGGCTGGCTCGGGGGCTTCAACTTTCAATGGGCTTGGGCTTCGGGCTGGGCCGCGGGGCAGGCGGTATGATGAGGGCGCCGGGATATGCGTTCGATGCGGAGCTTCTCGGGGTGAGCCGCCTTTATCGGCGCTCGCGCGAGCTCTTCGCCAAGGGCGGCGGAGAGCTGATCCCGACGCTCGTCTCAGCGGCGCGCACCCTGGGCTCGCCGATTCTCGTCGAAAATCGCATCGAGTACTCGCCGCTCGAGACCGAGCTGCGCTGGGTGCTGGACGAGCTTCGCGGGAAGGCGCGCAACGAAGAGCTCGCGCGGCTCAAGCGGTTCGCCTCGAGTCTTTTTCACGAGCAGAACCATCGCATCCTCTGGAAGCGCCTGCCGCGCGCGCCGCGCGGGCGCTAGGCGCTGCGCCGCTATCTCAACTTCGCCGAAAGCCTCGTGATCGCCACCGACATGGCCCTGGGCGACGAGCTCGGGCCGAAGCGCGCGGCCGGGCTGAAGGCGCTCGGGCTGATCTACGACCCGGGCACCGATGCGCGGCGGGGCTTGAGGTCGCGGCGCGCCTATCGCAACTATCTCCACGCCTGCCAGCACGCGACGTATCTGCAGCTCGAAGGCTTCGCGCCCAAGCTCGTCACGGGGCTGATCCCGTCGCTTTTTGCCAACAACGGCGAGACGGTGAACCGGCGGGCTTTGGCGCGCGCGGGCAATCTCAACCGGGGCTTCATCACGCGCACGAACCTCGTCTGGCAGGAGCGCCACCGCAAGCGCGTGGTCGCCGTGCTCGGCCGGGGGCGGGCGCCCGCGCTCGAGCTTTCGGACGATCCGCGCGAAAACTTCAGGCAGTACGCGATCGCCGAACGGTGGTTCGAGGAGCTGGGGCTGTAATAAGCCGTGGCGCGGGGATGTCGCTCGCGCGCTACTTCGCGTCGGCCTTGCCGTCGCCCGACTTCACCTGGCGCCAGAGGTAGTCTTCGACGGCCTTGTTCTTGGACTCCTGGGTGTCTTCGACCTTGGCGACGTGCGGAGTGGTTTCTTTGTAGTTGATGACCAGGCTCGAGAAGTTGTCGAACGAGACGTGGCGGTCAACGCAACGAATGGAGTGCTCGATCGGTTTTTTGGGCGATTCGACGGTCGTCGAGAAGTCGGTTTTCTTCTCGTCGTCGCGCGCGACGACCTTGGTGACGGCGCCGGTTTCCGACTTGTAGGTCGTGACCTTGTGGAAAACCATCGTGTGGGCCGGGTTGCCGTGGAAGTCGCCCGTGTCGATCGTGCCCTGGGTCGATTCCGAGATGCTCACTTTTTGAGGGCCGATCACGCGGTCGGCGAGCACGAGAAAGCGCACGCCCTCATCGAGCTTTCCGAGCTTGCGGAAGAAGACCCAGCCGACCTTGGCGGTCGAGTCGGTACAGGTGTAATGATAGGCGTAGTCGTTGCGCTTGGCCGCGAAGTCCTCGACGCTCTTGGGCTCGGCCTCGTCGCTCGCTCGCGCGCCAGGGGCGGCGGCAAGCGCCAGGCAGAAGACAGTCATCAGCGTCAGGACGAAAAATTGAATCAGGCGCATGGCTCCCTCACTTCTCTCTGGAGATACAGAAAGCAAGGGCTGGGCCAGTGTTTTACGTTGTAAAAACAGAGGGCTGCTGGATTTTGGTCATCTCTTCGGATAACGGTTGTCTAGACGGTTAACGGTTTATGGGTAACGGGTAACGGATAACGGCCCCGGTACCGGCTCCGGTTCCGGGGCCGTTACCCGTTACCCGTCACCCGTTACCGATCCAGGAAGGTGTGCAGCCAACGCACTCCAAAGCCGGTGAACATCGAATCCACGTGCGCCAATCCGTCGTCATTCTCGCTCGCCGCCAGATCGATGTGGACCCACGAAACGCCCTTCTCGACGAACTTCGAAAGAAAGCACGAGGCCCAGATATGGTCGGGCCCTCCGCCCTTGGTGCACTGGAGCGTGTCGGCGACCTTCGACTCGAGCGCTTTGAAGTACGTGGGGTCGAGCGGGAAGGTCCAGACGCGCTCGCCGCTTTCCACGCCGGCCGCGACGATCGGCGCGTGCAGCTTTTTCACGTTCGTGAAGCCAGCCGAGAATTTCGTTCCGAGCGCGCGCACGGCGGCACCCGTGAGCGTGGCGAAGTCGACGACGAGCTCAGGCTTCTCGCGCGAGGCGAGCGTCAGCACGTCGGCCAGCACCATGCGCCCTTCGGCGTCGGTGTTGATCACCTCGATCGTCGTGCCGTTCAAAGCCGTGACGACCTCGTCCGACTTATAGGCGCGCGGCGAGATGTGGTTTTCGGTCACGCCAAGCCAGGCCTTCATCGGGCGCTTGAGCTTCAAGCGCGCGGCGGTGACGATGCCGGCCAGGGCCACGGCCGAGCCCTGCATGTCGCCCTTCATCGTGTGCATCGAGCCGTTGATCTTCACGTCGTAGCCGCCGGTGTCGAAGCAGAGGCCCTTGCCCACGAGAGCCACTGCCTTGCCCTTGGCTCCAGACGGCGAATACGTGATCTCGTGCACGCCACCGTCGGACTCGGGGTTGCCCTGGTCGACGGCCGTGAAGGCGCCGGCGCCCATTTTCTTGAGCTCCTTGTTCGAGTGGAACTTGTGCTTGAGGCCGTGCTCCTTGCAGAGTGCTGCGATCCGCGTGGCGTAGCCGCTCGGGTGAAGATGGTTCGGCGGGATGGTCGCGAGCTCGCGGGCGAGGTTCGTGCCGTCGCCGAGGATCGCGCCGCGCTCGAGGGCGGCGAGGGCTTTTTTGTTGCCCGAGACCAGCATGACCGTCTCGAGCCTGAAAGCTTTTTGCTTGTCCTTTCTCTTGCCGTAGATCGGCATGAGAAACACGCGCGCGGCGAGCGCCGAGCCGAACGCGTCGGC
>JACQAX010000131.1 GCA_016194795.1 Deltaproteobacteria bacterium
ATTTCGTGGGTTCTAAGCAAGCGCCCGATGGCCTGCACCATTTCAGGCCCGCCACCCAGCCGTGTCGCCAGAAAAACCAGCGTGTCCTGTTCGGTAATCGTGCCGTCGAAATCGGTAAAGATGTGCAGGCGCGCCCGGTCAAGCAAGGGTGCGCTCATTGCTCCACCACTTTCACACCGGCGGGCGCTTTGAACGCGAACTGCGCTTCGCTGGCCGGGGCGTTTTCGCGCATGAGCTCGCTTGCGCCACGCAGGACATCCGAGTCGGTGGGGTAGAGCTGCTCGAAGCCGGCTTTGAGCCAACTGCAGGCCTCGTTGGAAAAGACCTTCGTGCCCGAATGAGCATCGGTGCAAAAAAGCTCATCGGCGTTGCAGCGGTAGTCGAGGCGGCCTTCGGCGCGGGCGCCTGAAGAAAACCCGAGGCCGACGAGCGCAAGCAGGGCGAAACACGCGTTCAATCCAGAGTTATTGTTATTCATGACTAGATTATCCGGCGGGCGAGGCTCGGACTGAACTTAGAAATATGTCTGAAGAGGGGGCGGCTAACGAGCTGGAAGCAGAGAGGTTTGCGGAGCGTGTTTTTCAGCGGGCGTCCTTCACCCAGAGCTCGAGCCGGTCGGCGGCGATCGGCTCGTTGACCTTGCGGACGTAGTCGGGCCGCCAGCTCGCGGCTGAGATCGACGAGCCGCCGCTGCCGCTCGATGCCGACGAACCGCCCCTTGGAGCTCAAGGCTCCGACCAGGCAGAACTTCCCCGCGCCCGATCCCACGTCGAGAACCCGCGCGGCGCGCCCGTCGGTGAGAAGCTCGGCGGCTCGCCGAGCCACCCGTACCGGCGTCCAGAACGTGGACGAAAGCTTCCGGAGGCGAGGGGGGTAGATGGCGTCGAAACGCGAATCCGAAAGGTCGGGGGTGGGCTCGAAAAGCGCTCCGTCTGGCGTACGCGCTGCCGATCCTGCACCTGCTCAAGAAGCTCGAGGACGGCGGCGATGCGGTGACCGACGACAGCCGCCCGCGCGCGGCCGTGATCGTGCCCACGCGCGAGCTCGGCGAGCAGGTGTCGAAGGTGTTCAAGCTCTTCACCCACGCCACGCGCCTGCGCGTGCGCACGGTGCTCGGCGGCACCTCGCCGGAAGTCGCCAAGAAAAGCCTGCTCGGAAAATTCGAGGTGCTCGTGGCGACCCCCGGCCGCCTGACCCGGTTGCTCGACCGCGGGCTCGTCACCTTCGACGACGTGCGCGTGCTCGTGTTCGACGAGGCCGACCAGATGCTCGACCAGGGCTTTCTGCCCGACGCCAAGCACATCGTCGGCGAGTGCCCGGAAGGTCGCGTGATGGCGCTTTTTTCGGCGACCGTTTCGCCCACCGTGCAGCAGCTCATGACGGCGTTGTTCTCGGGAGCCGAAGTCGTCCGCACCGGCGGCAGCCACAAGACGCCGCCCTCGCTCGTCACCCAGAACCGCAAGGTCATCGACGGCAAGCGCTTTCCGCTGCTCGAGACCGTGCTCGCCGACCGCGTGAAGGGCGGCACGATGATCTTCACCAACACCCGCGAGCAGTGCGACAAGCTCGCGCTCGAGCTGAAAGAAAACGGCTACGACTGCGTGATCTACCGGGGCGAGATGGACAAGGTCGAGCGGCGCACGAATCTCAGGAAGTTCCGCGAAGGGATGATCGACCTGCTCGTCTCGACCGACGTGGCGGCGCGCGGGCTCGACGTCGAGCACGTCGGGCGCGTCATCAACTACCACCTGCCGAAGGAGATGGAGAACTACATCCACCGCGTCGGCAGAACGGCGCGCGCCGGCCGCAAGGGCCTGGTCATCAACTTCGTGACCGAACGGGACAAGAAGCTCGTCGAGCAGCTCGACGGGGTCCGCCCGCGCAAATAGCTTATTGCTGAGGGGCCGTGGTGTACGCGGCCGAATGCGGCCCCGCGAAGTCCTTGTTCAGCACCTTCGCGAACGCATCCTGGGCCGAGAGGTTCGAGGTGCCGTAAGGGTCGGCGAGGTTGTCGGCCGGGATGCGGATCACGAGAGCGCGAAGCTCGACCGAAAAATCAGCTCGCATCGCGCGCCGATCGCTGACGGCCGCGAAGTAACGATTGCCTTCGAGAGCCGCCCGGAAGCGCTGCTTGAGCTCGTCGAGCGACGAGGCGTCCGTGGCGGGCACCTCGGTGCCGTCGCGGTCGAGCACCTTGACGACGACGTAAGGAGCCTCGGCCTTGAGGGCCGTCTTCAGGCCGACGGCCGCGGGTGTCGCGCAGGCCTGGACGAAGATGGTGTAGGCCTTCTCGCCCTCGGCGGGCGGTTTCGGAGCGCTCACGCGCACGCAGTCGCTGGCGCCCACGGTCGCCTGGAGCGTGCGCTGGTAGGAGTACCACGGCGGCAAGATCGCCAGAGCGGGCTGGGACGAGAGCAGCGATACGATGAGCAGCGGCAGGGCCTTTTTGAGCGACATCAGAGATCTCCTTGGAATCTCTGCTACGAAACGGTTCCCCGATCGTCAAGCGCTACCCGGTCTGGGCGTTTTGCCCCGCCTGGGCGTCGAGCGGCAGCTGTACGAGGAAGCAGGAGCCCTGGCCCGGCTGACTCTCGACCCGGATCGTGCCGCCGTGCTGCTCGACGATGTTTTTCGTGATGTAGAGGCCGAGACCGAGCCCCGCGATGTGCGGCGAAGGGGAAACGCGCTCGAACTGCTCGAAGATCTTCGAGTGGTGCTCTTTCGCGATGCCCGACCCATGGTCGCGAACCGCGATGACCGCGGTGTTTCCCCGCCGGCTCAAGCCGATCTCGAGCGGTTTTCCGGCGCCGTACTTGATGGCGTTCGAGACGAGGTTGGTCACGACCTGCTCGATGCGGAAGCGATCCCAGCGCCCGCTGAGAGGCTGGCGGTTGTCGAGCCAGATCGGGGAGCCGGCCGACTCGGCCTGCTGTTGATACCGGCCGACGACCTCTTCAATCAGCTCCGACAGGTCCACGTCCTCGACCTCGAGCTTGAGCTTTCCCATCTGGATCCTGGACTGGTCGAGCATGTCGTCGACGAGCCTCAGCAGCCGCTTGATCTGCGAGTCGGTCTGGTTCACCATCGACGAGATCCGCTCGCGCGACAGGAGCGCGGTGTCGCCCGTGCGGATCGCCCGCGCGGCGAGCTGGTTCTGGAGGCTCAAAGACGTGAGCGGAGTCTTGAGCTCGTGGCCGCAGATCGACATGAATGCGGTTTTCGCCTTGAGCGCTTCGTTGAGCTGGCCTCTCGTCTCCTGCAGCTCGGAGATGTTTTCGGCGCGCTCCTGGGCGACCTGCTCGACGAAAGCGCGCCGCACGGCGATCTCCCGCATCTCGTGGATGCTCTGGCGGCAGGCGAGCACGATGAAGATGTCCTCGAAGACCACCCAGGTCGTGTGCTCGATCCAGCGGAAGGGGCTCGGCGAAAGCACGCCGTAAACCGACTGCGGCCAGTACAGGCCTCTCAGGAAATGGTCGAGGGCAACCACGGTCGACGCCGAGATCAGGACGCGCCAGTCGCGATAGAACGCGAGAAACGCGAGCGAGCCGAAGATGTGAAAGTGGGTCTCGATTCTTCCGCCGCTCAGGTGGATCAGAAGCGCGGAGTCGAGCATCTGCGCGACCGCGATCACGTGTCGGGTGACCGCGCGGCCGGGTAACACCAAGGCGAGCGTGATTGGCAGGCTCAGAATGAGCGCGCCCAGGACGACCGCGGCGAGCACGTGGACGTGAATCGAGCTTTGGCTGCCCGACCAGGTCTTGGGCGAGATCAGCAGGGCGGCCGCGATGCCACCGACGTACTCGATCGCCATGAGAACGGCGAACATCCGGTCGGTGCGCCGGCAGATCGCGTCGACATGATCATGAAAGAGATTTTCCGCGCGCGCGTTCATCTCGTGGCCACCATCCCGGTGGCCTTGAAGAGCGAGCAGCCGAACACCCGCGCGCGCTCGAGCGGCACCTTTCCGGAGCTCACGAACTGGACGACCGCGGCAAGGCCCGCGTTCTCTCCCAGATGCCCGCGGGACGCGGTGATCCCGCCCGAAAAGGCGAGCTTGCCGGCGCCGTCGAACGCGA